>JAIVTZ010000141.1:0-7512 GCA_049188105.1 Deltaproteobacteria bacterium
CGTGCTTTTCGCAAATCGTGCTCCTCAACGTAGTGCGACTACGCCTGCGTCGCCCAATTCGCGAAAAACCCAACATCTGACTACCCTTCGCCACCCTCGCTACGAAACCCGGTGAGAAGACCGGGCTAGACACCTCCCTCGATCAGGACCCTGGTCCGCGTCGTTATGTCCCCAATCTACGTCAACTTCCCAGCTTCTTTTCGCCACCGATGCGAGAAAAACCGTGGTCGGAGAAGTAGGCGAAGGTCAGTACCCGTTGTTCCGATCCTGTAATAGGAGCGTTGTGAGCCTCTCGACCGCAGCGCGAATTCGGATGCATAAGCCAGCGAGTTCCTCGGGCGGCAGAATTCCCACGAGCTCGTGTTCCAGGTCTGTGTCGGATAGGTCTGTTACCGCCTGCCACAGCTCATCGGCAAGTTGGCTCCGCGACATGCTGCGGAGCTTTTTTAATCGGGGCAATCGCGATTGGATCTTTGCCAACCGGAGATCCAGGACCTCGAGATCGGGCGACGCTCCGGCGCGACTCGCGAGGAAATAACAGTCGTAAAGATCGCGCAACAATCGGCGTTCGTTCCAGGCAGCAATTTTGTGCGCCAGGGCATGAGATGGATTCATGACCCGTACGATCTGTGACGGGTGTCCAACCGATTGTGCGAACCCACCGGTTGCCATCGGGATTGCCTCACACTCGGTCGCGACGTTGGCCTCGATCTGGATCGCTGCCCCATCGACTCGCAGATCGGCGCTCAGCATCTTGGAGTGAAGCTCTACCGCGATCACCGCCCCTTCGATCTCGTGCAACACCGTGTCGATGCGGTCGACGATCTCCTTCTTTGAGGAGAACGGAACGAAGACGTAGTCAATGTCCATCGTGTGACGGGGGCTGTCAAGCAACCGCAATGCCATGCCGCCTTTGATGACAGCATGCTCCTCGAAGACCTCGGCGAAGCGATGCATGATCCACAGAAAGAGTCCATCCCGGGTCGCCGGCCGATTGAGTCGTGCAGTCATTGGCTTTCCATTACCCCTTCCACAAACGCAACGAATTTGGGATTGCGGTAGCGGCTGAGGTAGTCACGGAGACGTGCCTTGTCGAGCTTGTGCAGCGCAATGTCCGAGTAGATGTCGAAGGGATAACGTCGACCTCTGAGGTGGAAATACAACGTGTCGAGCACGGCCTTTTCTGCATTTGCGTACCGAACTCCATTGACGTTTGAAAAACCGAACAGGAGTTCCTCGGTCACACTGACGTGTTCAATGACGTAGCCGTCACACGCATACCTGCGGGGCCGCCCGAGTTTTACCGCGACGATCTGTCGGTCAGGACTCGTCCCGATGATGAGATCCCGAGCGAGGACGGTACCGAAGCTTATGTAAGACTCCGGCGCAAGCCTTTGGCTCAGGGTCGCCAGTTCGAAACCCTCGCCCACGTACCACCCTCGGCAGAACCGACGCAGGATTTCGTGGTCAAGAAGGGTTCTGACTCGACGCACGAAACCCGCAGGGTGCGGTTCTCCAAACGCTGTTTGCAGGTCGCCCTTGGAAAAAACCCCACGTTGCTCGGTATCGAGGCGACTGAGAAGTTGGGCATCGGCAACGGCATTCATAATGACATAAACTCTACAGTTTTATAGTTTAACTGTCAATATGAAATGCGTCGGCGCCAGGTCCATGGTTCCGAAATTATTGCCGGATCGACTGGTCACCATAACCGTATTAGAACTTCCTGAGGCCTGCCTCGGATGCGAGACCGCCCTCGTGTACAATTCCGCACTCAAGAGGAGGAGCCCATGTCCCGCCCGATCATCACCATCGCCGAGCTCGCCGATCACGGCGGCCAGGAAGTCACCATCCGCGGCTGGGTCTACAACTGGCGCAAGAAGGGCAAGCTTCGCTTCATCATCCTGCGCGACGGCTTCGGCTACCTGCAGTGCGTGGTCTTCCGCCCCGAGGTTGACGAGTCGGTGTGGGAAACCGCGGTCGAGCTGACCCAGGAGTCGTCGGTGGTGATAACCGGGGTGGTGGCGGCGGACGAGCGGGCGCCGGGCGGCTTCGAGCTCAAGGTGTCCGGCCTCGAGATCATCCAGATCGCCCCCGAGTTCCCGATCGGTAAGAAGGACCACGGGCCCGACTTTCTCCTCAACCACCGCCATCTGTGGCTGCGCTCCAAACGCCAGCACGCCATCATGCGGGTCCGTTCCGAACTCGAGTTCGCGATCCGCGACTTTTTCCAGAGCCGCGACTACACCCTGATCGATTCGCCCATTCTCACGCCGGCCGCGTGCGAGGGGACCTCCACCCTCTTCGAGACCGAGTACTTCGGAGAGACGGCGTTTCTCTCCCAGTCGGGGCAGCTCTACCTCGAGCCCGCCGCCGCCGCACTCGGCAAGGTCTACTGCTTCGGCCCCACCTTCCGGGCCGAGAAATCGAAGACTCGGCGCCATCTGACCGAGTTCTGGATGGTCGAGCCGGAGGTGGCGTGGCTTCGCTTCGACGGCCTCCTCGATCTGTGCGAGGAGTTTCTCTCCGAGATCGTTGCCCGGGTCCTCGATCGCTGCGCCGAGGATCTCGAACGCCTCGAACGCGACGTCTCGAAGCTCCGGCCGACCGCCGACGGCGATTTCCCGCGCCTCGATTACGCCGAGGCGGTGACCAAGCTGCAAGCGCTCGGATCCGATATCCAGTTCGGCGATGATCTCGGCGGTGACGACGAGACCATGCTCACCGAGCAGTTCGACCGTCCGGTGCTGATCACGCGCTACCCCGCCGACCTCAAGGCCTTTTACATGCAGCCCGACCCGGAGGACCCGAGCCGCGCGCTGGCGGTCGACGTGCTCGCCCCCGAGGGCTGCGGCGAGATCATCGGCGGCTCCGAGCGCTCCGACTCGCTCGAGCATCTCGAGCGCCAGATTGCGGCCCACGGCCTGCCGCGCGAATCCTTCGAGTGGTACCTCGACCTCCGCCGCTACGGGTCGTTCCCACACGCGGGTTTCGGCATGGGCATCGAACGCTGCGTGGCCTGGATCTGCGGCGTCCCGCACCTGCGGGAGGCGATTCCCTATCCGAGGTTGATCAATCGGCTCAATCCATAATCAGTTTTGAGTTCTTAGTTTTGAGTTTTGAGTTCTGAAATCCCGCTGGCCCTCGCCTCGCCTCGCGTTGAGCCGGATGGTGTAACTCAAAACTCAACTCTCTTTTTTGAGGTAAGCGATCGTGGCGCCCCAGCCACCGCGGTCGGGCGAGGCATCGTGAAATCCGGACACCAGCGGATGGCGGGCGAGGAGTTTCTGCACCCGGTCCCGCTGCACCCCGATGCCGCGACCGTGGATCAGACGCACCTCGGTGAAGCCTTTCTCCACAGCCTCTTCCAAGTAGGCATCGACGACGTCGGGAACGTCACGGGGTGGAAATGAGTGGAGGTCGATGCTGTCCTCCACTTCAATCTTGAAAGGCTGGTTTGGATCCGGCTCGTCCGCTTTCTTGCATTCCTCTGTGCCCGTGGTGGAACCGGCGGACAACACCGCCACCGTCAAAATGGCGAGCACCAACCCGAACACACCGAGACCGATCCACGCCTTGGGACCGATCACCCGCGCCAACGGCCACGTCGCGATCGCCGCGATCACGAAAACCCCCACCTTGGTGGCGACGTAGGCGAGCCGCACGTTCGGATCAAGGAATGCTCTTCGCGGCACGGTGAGAGTCTATCCCGCTTTCAAGCAAAACAGAGGATGGGCCGGAAAATCCGAAATCCGAAATCCGAAATCCGAAATCTAACCCTCGACTGCCTCGGTCTCCATCCCGGTGACGGTGTAGCCGAGCTTTTCGATCTCGGCCTTGAGCTCGTCGGCCTCGACCTTGCGCGGGCGGTAGACCGCCTCGGCGAGGCCTTTCTCGTGGTCCGCGGAGGCCTCGATGACGCCATCAACCTTCTCGAGGGTGGCGGTGATGGTCGAGGAGCAGCCGCCGCAGTGCATGCCTTTGACCTGAAAAGTGGTACGCACCGTATCCGGACGCCCGCCGGCGGCGAGCGGCGTCGCCAGCGCGAGAAGCGCGAGAACAACAGTCACGAGTCGAACGACATTTCGCATGGACTACTCCTCTCCAGCCCGGCGCATCCCCAGAACGGGCGCCAGCAGATTTCGGTCCATCGTATCCACGAGCCGATAGTAGATGGTCATCCCGTCACGTCGTGATCGCACGAGACGTCCGGACCGCAACCGGCTGAGGTGCTGGGACACCGCCGCCGGAGTCATCTCGAGGATGGTCGCCAGGTCGCAGACACAGAGCTCGGGGGTCTCGTTGAGAAGGACCATGATCTTGAGCCGGGTTTCGCCGGCCAGGAGCGCATAGTGATCGGAGGCGACCCGCAAGCTCCTCGCCTGGTCCGCCAGTCTAGCCCTAAGGGCCAGCAGATCCTCCGATGTGCGGTCGGGAGAAACGCAGTCGAGGTTGGGAGCGCTCACGATCGCGGCCGCAGTCCCGAGATTTTCGGTTGGGAATCACAAAACATCAACATATCGCTATTTTAGTATTTTCTTAAGGAATGTCAAGACCTGCTCTCAGGTTGCAGCAGGTGGAGGCTGCTTGGAGAGCTTGAGAAATGAAGGGCGGACCCTCGATGTCTGGATTGACGGCGACTGCCGAGTGTGTCAGCTCTCCCAGAGGTGGTGCGAGCGACGCGACCCGAACGGACGCGTGCAGTTCCGTAATTTCCGATCGGTTGACGATGCCGACCTTCCGGTTACGCGCAGGGAACTCGACGAATCCATGTGGGTGCGGGACGCGGACGGTCTTCTGCTTTCCGGCTTCGCCGCCTGGCAGAGAATCATGGCCGAGCTCCCCAGCTGGCGCTGGCTGGCCGGCTTGAGCGTGCTGCCGCCCATGAGCTGGGTCGGCCCGACCCTCTACCGACTCATCGCAAAGAACCGCCATCGGCTGCCCGCGGCGTGAACCCATTCTCAAGAAACTCCTCAAGACCCGTCTGATGGGTCGAGCCGGCCGTGAAGCGGCGACAGCCCCAGCCGTGCCCGCACGGCTGACACCGGAGATGTCGGTCAGGGTCGCCAGTCGTCCACCGGCACGGGTTCGCCGATCGCGAGGTCGTTTCCGATTTGGGCGACCCAAATATCCTGGTCGAGCTCCAGCGCCCTGTACTTCGGCATGCAGAAGAAGACCCACCGGCCATCCGAGGTCGGCGCCGCCTGGGTGAAGAAGACTCGGTGCGGGCCGGGCAACCGGAGGGCGCGCACCTGCCCGTCCTTGAAGATCAGCTGACGGTCCTCCCGGCAGAAGAACAGCTCGCCCTGTGGGCCCGTCCGAGGGCTCCACTCGGAGCCGAAGGTGCAGATCTGCGGCTCCAGCGGCATCGGGCTGTCCTCGTTCTTCGGATCGTAGAGGAAGAGATCGCTCCGATCGCGATTGCCTCGCATGGAAACGAACACGATCTTGGTCCGGCTTCCGGTGAGGTAGACCCCGTCCTGGGCATCGTCCCCGAGGAATTCGAGCCGTTCCGGCGTACTCCAGGTAGCACCCGGACCCGACCGGGTCGCACGCCCGACCCACGGCGGCTCACCAGGCGTTACCACGCTCACCAGGCACGCTTTCTCGTCGTCGTCCACCCAGGTGACGCGCACCCTGGTCGCCTCGTCGAGGCCCGGAAACTGCACCAGCCGGGGCTGCGTCCAACCGTCTCCGGCGAGCTCGGTCCTGAAGCTCCGTTCGCGTGGGCCCGCATCTTTATCGGGAATCACCAGCCCCTCACGGTCCGCACCGTGCCAGCCGTCACCTTCAATCGCAGGCGGGCGGAGGTGAGCGGTGAAGTAGAGCACCCCGCCATCTCCCACCGGAACCGGAGCGTTTTCGACGCCATCCGAGTTGATCATCGCGGGGTCCTCGGTCACGACGACCTCCGACGACACGAGATTCGGCAACCGCCACCGCCGGTATGTAGCGAAATCCATCAGTGTGGCGGCCTCGAGGTGGAGGTCGGCGGAGCCCAGCATGCGGGTCGTGCCGGCAACCGGGATCACCACAACCTCGGTTCCCGGATCGATCTCGTCCAGACGCGCCGGCCGATCGCCCACGACCACAATGGCGTCCGGGCCCACCGACACCGTCACCGTGAGGCCCTTTTCCACGGTCGGCGTCGGCCTGCCCATTCCCTCCTCGGCTGCTCGAAGGGCGCGCGGCGCCCCAGCCTTGATCCGGACGATCCATTGCGACGGATCATCCGGTGATCTTTCCGCTTCGAGCAAGTTTCCAAACACGTTGGTGTCCGGCTGCACGGACGGCCGGGCGGGATCCACCAAATCGCAGGCCGTCCCAAACACCATTGCGATCGCCAACACGATCATAGGAATACGGCGCATAGCGACTCCTTCGTTCCACATCTGAGGTGAGCGGTTCTGGCGGCGAGAATCGCTCATCTCAGATTCCACTCACAAGAGAATACCCGCAACCGACGCCGTCAACCAGGAGGCGATGGCGCCGCCGAACATCGCCTTGAGGCCGAGCTTGGCAAGGTCGGTCCGTCGCCCAGGCGCAACTGCCGCGATACCTCCGAGCTGGATGCCGATCGATGAGAAATTAGCGAATCCGCACAGAGCGTAGGTCGAGATAATCATCGCCCGGTCGGAGATGACGCCCTCCTGCACGTACGAACCGAGCACGCCGTAGGCCACCAGCTCGTTGAGCGAGATCTTGATCCCGAGTAGGTTTCCGACCCTGGCGGCATCGGCCCACGGCACACCCATGAGAAAGGCCAGCGGTTTCAGGAGGGTGCCGAAGAGGGTCTGCAGCGATCCGGGGAATATCCCCAAATACTCGCCCGTCACCGGCGACATCCCACCCGAGCCATAGGCCACCCAGGCGCCGTGGAGAAGCGAGCCGTCGATCAGCGAGTCGAACCAGTTGAGAGTCACATCTAAGACCGCGATGAGGGCGATGAAGCCAATCAGCATCGCACCCACGTTGACCGCCAGCTTGAGGCCGTCGGTGATGCCGTTGGAGGCCGCCTCGATCACATTCGCTCCGGAATCGATGTCGGGCATGTCCACGTCACCGGCGGTGGCCGAGTGCTCGAGCTCCGGGTAGATGATGTTGCCGATGAGCAGCGCAGCCGGCGCCGACATCACACTCGCAGCAATCAGGTGCCCAGCAGGAATCCCCATCGCAATGTATGCCGCAAGGACCCCGCCGGCAATCGTCGCAAAACCACCCACCATGATGGTGAGGAGTTCGGAATTCGTCATCTCATCGAGAAACGGTTTGATGAGCAACGGCGCCTCGGTCTGACCGACAAAGATGTTGGCGGTGCAGGAGAGGGTCTCGGCGCCGCTCGTGCCCACGGTCCAACCCATGAACCTGGCCAGGGCTACGATCACGATCTGCATGATCCCGAGGTAGTAGAGGATCGCCATGAACCCACCGAAGAAGATGATGGTCGGCAGGACCTTGAAGGCGAACTGGAAACCGAAACCCGGCCACGATGCAGCGCCTCCGGGGAAGAAG
>JAIVTZ010000142.1:0-7478 GCA_049188105.1 Deltaproteobacteria bacterium
GCCTCGAATGAAATATTCACTCCCTCCCCTCGGAAAGGCGCGGTGGGCGGAGCCCAACGTGGTTTTCCGAGGGTGGGTGGCCGGCGGGCGGGAACGGGATCGGACGCGGGGATTACTCCCACACACCCGGGATCTTGCGTTTGCACTCTGGGCAGGCGCCATTCACGAGGTGGTTCGCGATGACCCGGAAGCCGACGCGACGGATGAGGATCTCGCCGCAGCCTGGGCAGACGGTGTTCTCGCCGGGGTGGCCGGGGACATTGCCGAGGTACACGTAGTTGAGGCCGGCCTCGCGGCCGATCTTCCAGGCCCGTTCGAGGGTGGTGACCGGGGTCGGCGGCAGATCGGTGAGCCGGTAGGTGGGGTGGAATCGGGTGAAGTGGACCGGCACGTCGGGACCGAGAGTCTTCCGCACCCATAACGACAGATCGCGGACCTCCCCGGCCGAATCGTTGAGGGTGGGGATCAGCAGGACCACGATCTCGAGCCACACGCCGAGCTCGTGGATCACCTGCAGCGTCTTGAGCACCGGTTCGAGCTTGCCCCGGATCTGCTCCTCGTAGAACTTCTCCCGGAAGCTCTTGAGGTCGATCTTGACGGCGGCCAGCGACGGCGCCACTTCGCGCAGGGCCTTCTCCTGAATGAATCCGTTTGAAACCACGGTGGGCTTGAGACCGGCAGCGTTCGCCGCGGCAGCCACGTCGCGAACGTACTCCCAGAAAACCACCGGCTCACCGTAGGTGGCCGCGGTGAGACGGGCGCCAGTACGTTTGGCGGTCGCCACCAGAGCCTTCGGCGGCAGATCGTAGGCCTCGACCTGCTCCGGCCGAAACTGCGAGATCTCCCAGTTCTGGCAGAACTTGCACTCCACGTTGCAGCCGGCGGTGGAGAAGGACAGCGCCTTCTCGCCGGGCATGACGTGGAAGAAGGGCTTCTTCTCGATCGGGTCCACGTGGACCGCGCAGGCGCGGCCGTGGACCAGGGTGAAGTAGGTGCCGCCTCGGTTCTCACGCACCCCGCACATCCCGCGCTCCATGTCGGCGACGGTGCACTTCTGCGGGCAGAGCTCGCACTCCACCCTCCCCTCCTCGAGCTTCTTGTACCAGGAAGCCTCGCGCGCCGGCAGGTCGTCGCCGGCGGCTCTCGGCGGCGGCGCCGGCGCGACCGCCGAGAGCAGCGGCGGCTGCAGGGCGCCGGCCGCACCGGCGGCCCCGAGCACCACCAGCCGTCGCCGATCGATCTTCACGCGGACACCACCTTCAGCTTGTCCGGATCACCGACACCGAGACCGCGTTCGGCAGCCGTCGCCAGGAAGCGCACCGGCCTCCCCGCCTCCTCGAGGGTGGGCATGCCGCGCCGCCGGCGCTCGGCCTCGATCACCTGCCAGGCCCACAGATCGGCGGCCACCGGGTCGGTGCCCGCCGCCACCCGCCCGAGCTCAAAGGTGGCCCCGGGGCGGTACGCCGGACCGCCGTGGCACTGGGCGACGACGCCGTCGAGCACGGTGAGGCGAAGCTTGTCGCGGATGAAGGGGTGGCGGGCGACATCGGCGATATATGGATCGCAGCCGTTCTGGTGGTACTTGTTGGGATTGTGGATGACGCCGTACCAGTTCTTCATTCCCGCAGAAACACCGGCCAGGTCGTGGTCCTTGACGACCCCGAAGGACACCAGCGCGGTGCACTCGTTGGACACGATGCGTGCAAAGCAGGAGCCGATGGCGCCGCTGACCGACGGCCGCCGGTCGTAGTCGTTGTCGGTGCCGATGCAGCGATAGGGCGGCCCGTGCTGGTGGATCGTGAAACCCGCCCGTTCGAGCTCGCGGCTCGAGCGCTCGAAGACGATGATCCTCCGCCGGTCGACGCCTGCCCCGGCGAGCAGGTCGACAAGAGCTTCGACAAGCTCGACCCGTGGCGAGAGTGATCTGCCGGCAAGGCAGTTGACCTTGATGCCCACCGTGTCGCTCGCCGTGAAGAGCGAGGCCGCCGCCTCGACCCCCGACCCCACGCCCACCGCGGCCGCCAGCGCACCGGCGATGGCGCGGTCGGCTCGCTCGCGACTCAAGGGCTGGCCGAGCCCGGCCTTTGCCTCAGCCACCCCCACGACCCCCGGCAGCGCTACCGGCGTCGATCCTCCTGCCAGGGTGGTCTCGGCCAGGGCGCCTGCGCCGAGCATCAGCGCCAGCTCGCGGCGAGTCAGCTTTCTCATGGCTCTTCCCCGAAGACCTGGGCGGTGAAGACCTCGAATCGGGCGCCGCGACGCCAGCCGTCCGCCGGCATTCCCGCCTTGCGCGCCAGGTGGTCGAGAGTGGTCTCCAGGTCCCAGCCCTGCTCGGTCGCCACCTGGGGCAGAAAGAGCGCGCGGTGGCGGCCCTTGGAGAGGATGATCCCGTGGCTACCGATTTCAATCGCCTCCGGACCCGGCACAGGGTGACTCGGAGAGAGGATCGAGACCTCGACATCCAATCCTTCCAGCTCGTCGGCTCGGAGCCGGGGAAAACGAGGATCTTGGGCCGCCCACACCGCCGCCTGCACCACCGCCTGTTCGAGCGGCTGCCGGGCCTCGATGACGCCCATACAGGCGCGCAGCCGTCCCGAATCGGCGGGCTTCTTGCCCTCGTGGTTCAGGGTCACGAAGGCGCCGGCCGGGGCGCGGCTGACCGCCGCGGCGTGGGGCGTGGCGTACCACTCGGCGAGGCTGCCGTCATGGGTGAGGTAGCTCTCGAGCGTTGCCCGGGCAAGGGCGACAATCTGGGCGCCCTGGGTCGGTGAAACCACACCGAGCGTCGGCTGCGCCTCATCCCGCCAGCTCGTCCAGGCGCCGAAGAAGGCGACCCCAGCGTAGGTCACCGAAAGATCCCAGCTCCCGGTGACCTCCCCCGAGGTCGTCAGGTCGAGCAGGTCACCCCTGCCGTCGAGGGCGTGGGCCAGGAGCTCGGTCAGCACAGCCAGCGGTCGCGCGCCGCACACCGTGTCACCGCTCACCTCCACCTGGTACCAGAAGCCCTCCGGATCGACGGCGGCCAGCCGGCCCGCAGTGACCCGTCCGAGCTGTAGCAGCTGCGGGCCGAGATTGGGCTCGGAAAACGGCGTCCACCCGTAGCGGGCGCCGTGGTGGGTGAAATCCGAGGAGGCGATGACCACGGTCGTTTTATCGAGGAGGGGCGCCAGGGCCCGAGCAATGCGGCGAGCGTCCTCGAGATCCTTGATCTGACCGACGAGGATGGGGACGATCTTGGCCTTGGGCGCCACCACCTGGAGGAAGGGCAGCTCCACCTCGAGGCTGTGCTCGGGGTCGTGGGCGTCCGCCGGACCTTTGAAGTCGGGGTCGCCGCGCAGCGACGCGAGGGCCTCCATGTCGAGGGGCACCTCGCCGAGGGGGGTGGAGAAGGCGTCGATGTTGCGCGCCGGCAGGGCGGCGCCGGAAAAGCCCCGGTGATGGGAGGGACCAAGCAGGATCACCCTGCGCACGGCCGCCCCGTCGAGGGTGGCGAAGGCCTTACCGGCCACCGCACCCGAGTAGGCGTAACCGGCGTGAGGGACGACCAGCGCGCGCGCCCCTTTCCGCGACGCGGCCGGCTTGAGCATCTCCTCGACCTGGGCGCGGAGCCGTACGGGGTCACCGGTGTAGAAGGCCCCAGCGACCGCCGGAGGACGGGTTGCGGCGGCGGCCGTTGCGGCCCCGATCGTCAACGCGGCGAAAACCGCGAATCTCATATCCTCAGTGATAAACCTTGCGGGAGGAGAATGCAATAGCTCGGCTAAAAAACGTCAGTTCGGCCGGTCTCCGCCAGTCTCGCTGAGCCTCGACCGCAGCTCGGCGGCGCGCTGGCGGTGCTTTTCTGCCTTTGAGTACTCCCCTTCGAGCACCGCGAGCCGGCCGAGAGCATTATAGACCTCGGGCTCTTTGCCGTACCACCAGCGTGCCCGACGAAGATACCGGCGGGCCTCTTCGGTGTTGCCCCGCACCATCTCGGCATCGGCCATGGCAATGAGGGTGAACGGATTGCGAGTCCTCTCGGCCGCAGCCAGCATGGCGGTTCGCGCCTCCTCGAAG
Source organism: Deltaproteobacteria bacterium (assembly GCA_049188105.1). Classification (GTDB taxonomy): domain Bacteria; phylum Acidobacteriota; class Thermoanaerobaculia; order Thermoanaerobaculales; family Sulfomarinibacteraceae; genus Sulfomarinibacter. The sequence continues at coordinate 4,057 of JAIVTZ010000142.1, forward strand.
CGGCCCTGCGTCTGGTACATCTTTGACAGATTGATCAGCGCCGAGGAGTTCCCCGGTTCGGCGATCAATGCCTTCTGGTAGGCGTTGAAGGCCGCCTGCTCGTTGCCCAGGCGCCCGTACGTGACGCCCAGGTTGACCCATGCCGGGGCCCAGTCGGGTGCGAGAACGGTCGCGATCTCGAGGTTTCTCAGGGCCTCATCGTAGTTGCTCCGGCGAATGGCCAACCCGCCGATGTTGGTGTGGTAAATCGCCGACGCCGCCAAGTCGTCGATCACACGACGGCTCAGGTAGGGCACGGAAGAGGTGATGTAGAAGTCATAGATGTAGATCTTGGTCGGCGAGCGATAGCCGGCCACCACATGGCGGTTGACGACCACCAGGTCGTCGTCTCTCTCGACATCCGGTTGACGCTTGACGGAAACCAGAAAGGTCGGGAGCCCGAGGCTGCGCGACAGGCCCACGAAGAGCGAGGTAAAGGACATGCAGTTGCCGTGGCGGGCCGTGAAGGCCTCCTCCGCGGTCAGCGTACCCATCCCCTCGTACTCGAACTCGAACTCACCTCGGTCGAAGAAGGACTGCTGCAACGCCTCCAGCTTGATCTCGGGAGAAGCCACGCTGAACGCCCGCAGCTTCTCATCGGCCCACGCTCGCATCTCCTCGTTGACATGGAAGGGGTACACAACCTCGTTCGGATCCACATCCAACCGGCTCACCGCCCGTTGCCACTCCTCGAACCCGAAGACCTGGGTGTTCAGACCGGCATCGGCGGCAACCGCAACCACGAGAATCGCGGTGCACACCAGCGTTCGCGCGATGAGCGGACGGTTCATACAATAAGTTTACGCCCGGTATGGAAAAATGTTACCCGAATTCATGCACAATGGCGCCAATGGAGAATGTTATGAAACGCTGCCTATGGATATTCGGAATCGTATTTTTGACAACGATCGTGTCCGGAGCTCACGCCACCTCACTCTTCGATCGGAACTTCGAGAACGCCACCCTGCGAATCGATTTCCACCACACCGGCAACGCGGTGGAGGAGCACCTTTCGATCGACCGACTGTATCGGCAGGGTCGGTGGTCCGGTTCACGATCTCGACTCCTCGATGAGTTTTCATACGGCGGCTACCTCGTGGAAGTGCGCGACACCGGCAGCAACAACCTCCTTTTTTCGAAAGGATTCGATTCCTATTTCGGGGAGTACCGGACCACCGCCGCCGCGGCCTCAGGCACCCTGCGGACGTACCACGAGTCGGTCCTCCTCCCCTTTCCAAAACGGCGGGTGACCGTCAGCCTCACCGCCCGCCGCCGTGACGGCGCCTCCGTCAAGCTCCTTGAAATCGAGGTCGACCCATCGTCCATCGACATCAGGGGCGAGCCACCCTCGGCAAACGTGCTGGTCGTTGAATCCCATATCGGAGGACCGGCTGCGAGGGTTGTCGACATCGCCATTCTCGGTGAGGGGTACACGGAGTCCGAGATCGAAGTCTTCAAGGCGGATCTCGCGAAAGCCACCGACGTCCTGCTGGGCCAGGCGCCCTTCGCGTCCCACCGCGATCGCATCAGCGTTCGCGGGGTCCTCGCCGTCTCCGCCGACAGCGGCTGCGACGAACCCACCCGCGGCGCCTATCGCGACACCGCCCTCGGGGTGAGCTTCAACTCGCTCGGTTCTGAACGCTACCTGCTGACCGAGGACAACCGCAGCCTGCGCGACATCGCCGCCAACGTCCCATACGACGCCCTGATCATCATGGTCAACCACGATCGCTACGGCGGCGGCGGGATTTACAACCTCTTCTGCACTTTCACCGCCCACTCGGGGTGGTCCGACTATCTCCTCGTGCACGAGTTCGGGCACTCGTTCGCGGGCCTCGCCGACGAGTACTACAGCTCGTCGGTGGCCTACAACGACTTCTACCCGCGAGGACACGAGCCGGCAGAGCCCAACATCACGGCCCTGCTCGACCCCGAAAACCTCAAGTGGAAGGACCTCGTCGCCTCGGGGACTGAGATTCCGACACCCTGGGAGAAGGAGGGCTACGATCTCGAGGACACCGCCTACCAGAAGGAACGGACCGCTCTCAACGAAGCCATTGCCGAGGCCGTCCGCACCGGCGAGCCCGCGGAACGGGTCGCCGAGCTGAGAGAGAAGGAAGAGCGCCACGCCGCCGCCCACGCCGAGTGGGCGCAGCAGTATCTCGTCAGATGCCGGTCGGCCGGCGAGGTCGGCGCCTTCGAAGGCGCCGGTTACTCCGCAACCGGGCTCTATCGCCCGATGCTCGACTGCCTCATGTTCTCGCGGCGGGTGCAGCCGTTCTGCCGGGTCTGCGAACGGGCGGTGACCAAGATGATCCTGCAGCATTCAGACCAAAGGTCGGAGTGAATCGATGGCCACCGTGCCGCTGGGCGGCAATAAGAGTGAGTCCTGAAACCACAAAGGGGCAAAGCGCGTACTACACTCGAGGGACAGATGATGGATAGAGTTACGACTACGGTAAAACGTTGGTGGACCGAGTGGATCCGCTCGGTGCTGTTGATCGTGCTGTTGATCACCTCGTTTCGATCGGCGGTCGCGGACTGGAACGACGTTCCGAGTGGTTCCATGAAACCGACGATTTTCGAAGGCGACCGCATCGTGGTCAACAAGCTGGCCTACGATCTCAAGATCCCGTTCACAACACAACGCATCCTGGCCTGGGATGACCCGCGGCGGGGAGACATCGTGGTGCTCTACTCACCTGCGGACGGCAAGCGGCTGGTCAAGCGGGTGGTCGGCCTTCCTGGAGACACGGTGGCGATGAGGGAAGATCGTCTTGTCGTCAACGGCATCGCAGTCTCCTATGCCCCGCCGACGCCTGAGCTGGTCAACGGGCTGACCCCGGGCGGCAAGGGCAAGCTGATCGCGACCGAAAACCTCGGTGAGACGGCGCATGCCGTGATGATCCCCAGCGGCACACACTGCCGCCCGGCCTTCGCGCCCGTCCGGGTGCCCGAGGGCGCCTACTTCGTGATGGGCGACAACCGCGACGAGAGCTTCGATTCCCGGTACTTCGGGCCGGTTTCCCGGAAACAGATCGTCGGCCGCGCGACCTACGTCGCCGCTTCGGTCGACCCCGAGCGTCACTACCTACCGCGGTGGGAGAGGTTTCTGCATCCGTTGCGGTAGCGAGAGATTTCGAATTTCGAATTTCGAATTTCGAATTTGACGTCCCGAATCTTCATCCTTCTCCCGGAGCCCCCAGTCTACGTGGCGCTGTTGCGGAGGGCCTCGTCGCAAGGAAGGTATTAGGTTTTAGGTATCAGGTATTAGCTCCACCCCGGTCGTCATCCTCCACCCGGAGCTCACAGTCGGCGTGGCGCTGTTGCGGAGGGCCTCGTCGCGAGGGCCGCGAGGCGTCGTGAGATGGCGGTCGCTTGCG
>JAIVTZ010000143.1:0-7456 GCA_049188105.1 Deltaproteobacteria bacterium
CTCGATACTCGATGCCACGAAAACGTAGATTTGCGAACCGCCTTGTCAAGGGGCAGGTGGGCGGATCCAGCATCTAGCATCGAGCGGGTGAGCGGTTAGAATACCCGTGTGTCTGCTCTCTACATCGCCCTGCCGCTCGCCCTTTTGCTCGCTCTCGCCGGGGTTCTTGCCTTCATCTGGTCGGTTCGCTCGGGACAGATGGACGATCTCGAGACGCCGGCGCTGCGAATCCTCGGCGAGGATGACGAGCGCACATCCGACCCGGAAGACGAATAACCAGCGCCGAAGGCGCGACAGATATTTCGCCTGGGGCGTCAGCCCCAGGAAGGGCGTACCGAATTCGAATCAGCCGCGGCGCGGCGACAGACATTCGAAAAAGTCTGTCGCCCGTTCCGGGCTCGACGGTATTTGACATCCGTTTTTTCCTGGGGCTCACGCCCCAGGCTATGAGTCTGTCGCCGCTTCGCGGCTTGACGGTGTCGAGCGGCTGGCTCAACCCAATGCCGTTCATTTAACGCCAGCATGTGCAGGCGGGACGCCTGCACCACGAGGCATCGGGATCGGTTTTGTGGTGCAGCCGTCTCGGCTGCACATCTATATGAACAGTAGTAAGGCTAAACCCCCGACCACCGAATCCGTAGTCCCATGTAACTGGCACCCTCGGTGAGCGCAAAGAGATGAGTAGGGAGAACAATCAGATGATGCTCCACGACCCCGGTTCCCGGAAAACAGATCGTCGTCACTCTCAGGCGATCACGGGGTTCGGAGCACGACCCGCCCTCTCGAATTGCCCCAAAAACACCAGGCTCAACCCCTGACAACCCCCACCCCCAACGGCCGTGACGGCGTCCGGGCGCCGAAACGGCCCCCTCCATCGCATCGCAATTGGACCGGGAACCGAATTCGAAACTGTGTGTGAGTGATGGCAACCCGATGAAGCAGAGGGTTAAGAGTTAGGAGTTAGGAGGTTAGGGGGTTAGGTTGTCACTCCTCACCTCCTCACCTCCTCACCCCTAACTCCTCACCTCCTCACCCTTCACCCTATGAACATCGCGTCGCCGTAGGAGAAGAAGCGGTAACCCTCGGCGACCGCCTCGGTGTAGGCTGCGAGGACCTTGTCGCGGCCGGCGAACGCGCTGACCAGCATCAGCAAGGTCGAGCGCGGGAGGTGGAAGTTGGTGAGCATGGCGCCGACCCCACGAAACTCGAAACCCGGGGTGATGAAGATCCGGGTCCACCCGTGCCCCGGCCGAACCCGGCCCTCCCCCACCTCGAGCGCCCCTTCCAGCGCGCGAACCGAGGTCGTGCCGACACAGACGATGCGGCGCCCGGCGTCGAGGGCGGCGTTGACGGCTGCGGCGGCATCCTCGGAGAAGTGATACCACTCCTCGTGCATCTCGTGGTCTTCGATCTCCTCGACCTGAACCGGGCGGAAGGTGCCGTGCCCGACGTGGAGGGTGAGGAATGCGCTCTCTGCGCCGGCCTCACGGACCCTCTCGAGCAAATCCTCGGTGAAGTGGAGTCCCGCGGTGGGCGCCGCCACGGCACCGGGATTGGCCGCATACACCGTCTGATAGTCCGACCGATCCGAGTCGACCGCGCCCTGCGGCCGATCGATGTAGGGCGGCAGCGGCATCTCGCCGACCCGGTCGAGCCGCGCGTAGTCGAGGGGCGGTTCGAAGCGCATGACCCAGCGGCCCTCGCCCAACGACTCGACAGGATACGCCGCACCGCCGTCCGACAGCAGCAACCGTTCCCCCAACCGCGCGCGCGCCGACGGACGGAGGAGGTTCTCCCAGCGGTCATCAGCCACCCGCCGAAGCAGGAGCAGCTCGAAGAGCCGTCCGGTCGGACGGCGAACGTATAGCCTGGCCGGAATCACCCTGGTGTCGTTGAGCAGCAGGAGATCGCCGGACCTCAGCAGCCCGGGAAGATCGCCCACCTTCCGGTGCTCCAGACCGCCGCCGCTGCGGTCGAGCTCCATCATCCGTGAAGAGCCCCGCTCCGCAGGCTTCTGCGCCACCAGCTCGATCGGCAGATCGAAGTCGAAGTCGTCGGTCCTCACCCGCGCATCATACCCGGGTCCGATCCGGTTACCAGTGCGCCCGCCGGCGAGTGGCCGACCCCGATCCCGCCAGGTTCGTTCCTCCCCGCGAAAGCCATCGCCTCGAGGTGTCCGCTTTCGAACAGCCCCGTCGCGCAACCGGACAGGGATGCGATCGTATGCGGCAGAAAGTCCCCCGAAACGGCTGGCACGGTCGTTGCAATCCCAGGGCTGACTGGAGTCTGACGTGGCCCTGATGAACGACATTCGGTTCGCCTTTCGGACCCTGCTTCTGACCGCAGTCGGTCTGTACGGGGTGCTGGCGCACCACGTGAGCCAGAGAACCAACGAGTTCGGGATTCGGGTAGCCCTGGGGGCTTCGCCGACCGAAGTGAATGATTTCGGCCCTTCTCAGTTACGATCAGCATTGGAGACCGTGGCGGTCCGTCGCCGCGCGGATCCTGTGGCATCTCCATGAGTGGACTGCCGATCCCGGAGGCCTGAAGTGAAGCGCGTTTTGTTATTGATACCCAAGGGCGTAGAAGTTTTCGAGCTGGCCGCGTTCTTCGACATCCTCGGTTGGGCTTCGGCTGAAGGATCCGAGCCCATCCAGGTGGTAACGGCTGGGCTGGCCCCGGAGGTACGGTGCACTTTCGGGCTCCGGGTCATTCCGGACACGCTCGTCTCGCAGATCGATCCCGCCGATTTCGACGCACTGGCGGTGCCCGGCGGCTTCGAGGAGTACGGCTTCTACGAACACGCCTACTCGGAGGAGGTGGGCGCACTCATCCGCGCCTTTGACGCGGAGGCCAAACCGATCGCGTCAATCTGTGTCGGCGCGCTGCCCGTGGCCCACAGCGGAGTGCTCGAGGGGCGCTGCGCTACCACCTACCACCTGATGGGTGGCGGACGACGGCGCCAGCTGGCAGAGCTCGGCGCCGAGGTGCTCGACAAGCCGGTGGTTCGCGACCGCAACATCATCACCTCGACCTCCCCGGCGACCGCCGTCGACGTGGCTCTCACCCTTGTCGAGGCGCTGACCGATCGCGACAACGCCGCCAAGATCCGGAGTTTGATGGGGTTTGGAGGGAGCGGAGGTGGGACCCAACGTTCGCCGTGAACGGTACGGGCTAGCGTAATGAAACGCTCACCATCCCACCGTCTTGGACGCCGCGCCGAGTGGGTCGCGCTGCTGCTGCTGCTCGCCAAGGGCTACCGGCTTCGCCACCGCAATTGGCGGGGCGCCGGCGGCGAGCTCGACCTGGTGATGCAGCGCCGCGGCGAGATCGTCTTCGTCGAGGTCAAGGCACGGTCCGATGATCTCTACGGCGGCGCCGCCGCCGCCTTCCATGACAAAAAGAAACGGATGCTGACCCGGACCTCGGCGGCATACCTGGGCCGTTACTCGCTGTGGCAGCGGCCCTGCCGATTCGACCTCATCACCGTCGAACGCCACGGCGGCATCCTCCCATGGCGCGTGCGGCACTACCGCGACGCCTTCCAGCCAAACCGCGGGCGGCAGTTTTGAGTTGAGAGATCAGAGTTCAGAGTTGAGAGTTATGAGTTTTGAGTTTTGAGTTTTGAGTTTTCGGCATGCCTCCCGGAGCCCCGGCGGCCAGGTGAGCATTCCGAATTCGCACCAGGCACCTCCGCCGCACCTCGTCCCACCCACCCTGAACGCTTGGGCGTACATGTACCGTGGGGCTTGGGTGGAAAATTCGAAATTCGAAATTCGAAATTCGAAATTCCGCAATGTGTTGGGTCAGTGCCGAAGCTCCTCCACCGTGCCGCCCCACGCGCTCGAGCCGAGGTCCTCGACCACGACCGCAACGTCTGACGGCTCCTTCTTCTTCCACTGAATCGGGACCTCGTATCGCATGCCCCCAACTGCACCGACCGCGGTCGTTAGCTGGTGGTGAATGGAGGGACCGCCGCCATCGCTGCGCACGGCCACCGAAAAGCGCAGCACCCGCCTCCCGTCTTTGGCGAAGAGCGGTGCGATGGGCGCGAAGTCCACGATCACGGTCATATCCGCAACGACTTTTTCTCCGTCTGCAGACCTCGGTTCGCCGATCTCCACCCGCACCGGCAGCTCACCGATCAAGGTCGGATCCTCGAGGAGCGTGCGCAGACGCATCGCGGCCCGACCCTCGGAGGTGCCGGAAACCACCACGTTGGTGCTCTCGACCTTGACATCGGATCGGTTGCTGGTAACCGCGACCTCGTGCAGCACCCCGTCCGGCGCGCGGTCGACCTGGTAGGTCAACCGGTACCAGCCGGAGCTTTCGCTGATGAGCTTGTCGAGCCCGCGGCCGCCCATGACGACCTTGCCGCCGCTCGCTTCGGCCAGGTGCTGCTGCGGCCCGAGGGGATCGAGCAGCATGAACTCGACGTCACGCAGGTAGCCGCCCTCGCTGGTGGTATCCGTCAAAAAGGCCTGGAACTTTTCACCACCTCCGTATTCTGCAGCCGACCTCATGGTGCCTGCGACACGAATCGCCACCGGCACCACCATCCAACCGGCAGCGGCCAGCTCGCGGCCCACCGAGAGGACCCGGGTGGCCTGGTTGTAGCGAAGGAACTCCGCGCGCGCCGCCGCTGCGAGCGACGGCTCCTTGGTTTCGAGGAAGTACAAGTAAAAATCGATCGGATCTTCGTCGAAACCGGTCCCGATCAGGAAGAGCAGACGGGGGCCGATCGAAGGAAGGCCGAGGGCCCAGTCGTTCATCCTCGCCATCGTTCTCTTGAGCAGGGCGTCTTCCTCGAAGATGGAGCTGCGAGCGGCCGTCATCGTCTTCACCCGCAGGATGTTGTCCGGGGTAGAAGAGCTGATGTCGCCGGCGTCCCTCGCGCGCCCGCGCTCGGGGTACTCCCGTACGTACCTCACGTAGTTTGTGCGGATTCGCTCGATGGCGTGTCCCCCGGACGGCACGTTTCCCAGCTCCTGGAGCGCGTTTCTGACCGCCGCAGCGTCGTTCGCACCCTCGAGGTAAGGCTCGACCGTTCGATCGGCGACCACGATGTCGACCGGTCCCAGTGAGGTCAGCCATTCAGCACGCTTGGCCAGCGCCGCCAGAGCCGGAGCGATGTCCGCAGAACCCGCCAGCTGTCGCTCGATGTACACCGCCACCGGCACGATCTTCTTGGTCGGTAACGTGTTGGCCGGAGCGGCGACCACCGGTACCGGCGGCTCACCGGGAGCTATCCGCAGCTCCGGTAGCGGCTCCACCGCCAGCACCGGTACGCTGCGCCCGTCCTCGGTCACAGCCAGATCTTCAGCCGAGAGGTCGGTCACCGGTCGGCCCTTTTCGTCGCGCGTGCGAACGAGAACCGAAACCGCCGTGACCTCTACCCGTTCACTCGCCACCGGCTCGTCCGAGATCGGCTGCTCCCCCTGCGCGTCGGCTGCCAGTCCCGCCCTTCTCCACACCGAAAGCTCGCCGGCCGAGCCTTCGCCGAGCCTGCCGGCGACCACTATGCCCGCCGGGAGGGAGGCCGCGATCTCGTTTGGACGCACGCCGGTCGGGAAGAACTCGACGCATTGCTCGTCGAGCCGCTTCCTGACGGCGGCAAGCGCGTCCGCCAGGTCCGCGAGCGATCGCACCCGCATACCGTCGGGCCAGCCGTCGCCGGCTGCGGCGGCGCTGTGAAGCACGATCAGCGGCACGCCGATCTCGGCCAGGTAGGACCGCGTCTGGGCGGGGCTGAAACGGCTGCCGTCATTCCCGGCGCCGGCGCCGAGCACCAGCACCACGGCCCGCCGGCGTGGGCCGGCGCCGGCCGCCAGCCCTGCGGTGGCCACCGCGTCGGCGAGGGACGGCCGATCACGAGGGGCATCGGCGCCTCGCGCGAAGAACCCGCCCAACCACGATTCCCGCCCCTCGGAGAACCCGTTGACGCGCTCCACCGACGTTTTCGGGATCACATACCAGAGGCCGTCGGCGTCGACCAGACTCTCGCTGGCCTTCTCCCACGAGAGCTGTGGACTCGGTGCACCGTTCGCCGTTTCGGACCCACGCGATCCGAGGCCGGCAAGAGCTCCGTAATCGGCGCTCGGATCGAGAACGAATACGACCTCGAACCCCTCGTGCCCAGCTCGTCGCACACCGGGAATCATCGCCTCGACGGCGCCGCAGGGATCGAGCGCCGGCGACGTCGCTTCCAGAGCAACCGGCGACGGCGGTTGCGCCACCATACGGCCGGAGGCGTCGGTCTCGACCGCGGCCTCGGCGCGCCGGCCGTCGGGGAAGACCGCCGACACGGCCACCACCCGGGTCCGGCCGGGATCGGCGCACGGATAGCCGAAGGTGTGGCCATCTGCGGAGACCGCCAGCCGCTGCCCGGCTGCAAATACCTCGAGCTCGGCGGGGTCGCTCCGTTGCGGGTCGGTCCACCCGACGCGGCCGCCGCACGTGCTGCCGATCGGACGCGCGGCGAGCTGAATACTGAGCCCGGCCTCCGCGCCAGGACGATTGATCCAACGCTCGGCCCGCTCCACGGGGCCACCCGCGGAGCCTCTGATCAGCTCCAACAGGTGGACATGGAGGTCACGGCCAAGATCGACCGTGCACCGAGATTCCGCGGCGGTCACGGCGCACACCATCTCACCGTCGAGAAAAAGCTCCGCCGGTTGGCCGGTCGCGCCGAGATCGACCTCAATCTCCATCTCTCCGGCCGCCAACCCCGGCGGCCAGGTGAGAATCTCCAGATCGTCGGCCGCATTCGCCACCCCAGCAAAGGCGAGAGCGACCGCCGCCATAACGAAGAGACTTCTGAAATTCGCTCGCACTGAACCTCCCGGGAACTTTAATACGGCACTGGACTATAACGTTGAAACGGCGTTCCGGTTGCGATTGAGCCGGGAAGAACAGTCGGTTTCAGGGGGAGATCGGGAGGTGCCGGGCTGCGGCAGCCGGGACGGCTGCCCCACAAAACGCCCCGGGGCACTTGTGGGGCAGGCGTCTCGCCTGCCGAGTGGGTGGTCCGGTGGAAAATTCGAAATTCGAAATTCCTTCGGGAGAATGTGTGGAAAATCCGAAATCCGAAATCCGAAATCCGAAATTCTTACCCTGCCTCTTTCACCTGCCGGCTGACGCGGACGTCCTCTTCCGTGCCACCGATCCACCCTTTGATGTCCTCAAGAATCCGGTACTCCGTCGGTACCAGGATCAGCGTGATGGCAGTGGCGAACAGCACTCCAAAGCCCAAGCTCACCGCCATTGGGATCAGGAATTGCGCCTGCATGCTGGTCTCGAAGATCATCGGTGAAAGCCCGAGGAAGGTCGTGAGGGTGGTGAGCAGGATCGGCCGGAAGCGACGGGCGCCGGCGTCACGGATGGCCTGGTCCACGGAGATTCCCTCAGCCCGCTCGCGATTGATGAGGTCGATCATGATCAGCGAGTCGTTGACCAC
>JAIVTZ010000144.1:0-7437 GCA_049188105.1 Deltaproteobacteria bacterium
TGCGTATCACCAGCAGACCGAGGACCGCGAGACCGGCCCAGCTGACAAACATCGCGCCCCGCATGAGCAGCGAGGGCGGCGGTTCGACATCGACCAGCGTCGGCAGCGTCGGGTTCTTCAGAAAGTTCTTCCACCACAGGACATTGTCATCGGGCACCAGGTAGAAACGGAGCGGACCGGCCTCGTCGGTGGCGGCGCCCGGGATCCTCTCGACCCGTTCGGGGAACAGGTTCCAGGTCACGTTCGCCTCCTCGGGGTAGCCAGTGGTCGGCTGCAGAAAGATCACTCCCAGGGTAGCCGACGCGGCGTCGAGCTCGCGCGGCGGGCTGATGACGATGGAGGTTCGCAGAGTGCGCTCGAGGAAGTTGACGCGGTCGAGGACAGGGGTGATCTGTTCACCGTCGATCGTGAGGTCGAGGTTCTCTGAGAAAAACTCGGCGACTCGCTGCTTGACCTCCTCCTGGATCTCGACCGGGATGGTCGTCAGCCCGCCGACCCCGATGTCCGCCCATTTCTGGACATCGCGCGGCCGGGCGATGATCTCGACCCGGACCTCGTAGGGCTCCACGTAGAGGAAGACGTTCAGGGGCGAGTCGTACTGGCGCCACAGGTTGCGGTTGCGAAACTTGGAGAACCACGGATCATCCCAATCGAGGTCGATAGTCGACTCGGCGCCGAGGTAGCGGAAGTCCATCACCGGCAGCCCCATGTGGTAGGTGATGAAGCCGATGTTGGCGGTCGGGAAGGCGCCGCCGGCGGTCGGCGGGTGGAACGTGAGGGTGTCCGGCCGGCCACTGAAGTCGTACGAGAGAACTACGAAGATGACCGGTTCACCTTCTCCCTCCGCTGCGGGCAGCGGCTCGCCGGTGATCTCGTCCCGTGGTACTCGGCGGCGCGGTTTGATCTCGACGACCCGTCCCGGCAGGGGAGGGCCGCCGTCGGCACGAATCACGAGGTCTTCACTGAAGAATTTCGCCAGCCGTTCGGCGAGGGGTTCGGCCTCGAGGCCGATCCGCGTCCGAAACTCGTCGGGAAGAAGGTTCTGGAACGCCAGCAGATCGGGCACGCCGATCTCCACCTTGACCAGAATCTCCGACCTATTGACGAAGATCTCCATCACGGTGGAGGCGGTCATGGCCTTGGTGACGACGATGGCATCGGCGGACGCGGTGCGAGACGGGAGCCAGCACAGTATCGCCGCAGTGATCAGGGCGGCGAAGCCGATCGTGAGGGAATCTTGGATCTTGAATTTCGGAATTCGGATATTGCACCTACCCGCCCGCCCAGCTTTGAGTTCTTAGTTGAGCCTCTTGAAAACCCTGCGTTTGACCCTTCATCTTTCCGAAACATCGATGATACGAGAACGTGATGGTGTCAGGCACCTCGTAGATGGCTGGCACTTATTAGATGGCTGGCACTTATGCTGATGCCTGTCTTCGCGCGTGAAATGCCGCGAAGTTGGCCTCCTCCCAGATCTTCCTCAACTCCTCCGCCTCCTCCACCGTTCGGTGCTTGTAAACACCCGGGGGGAACCGTGGCTGCGTGACCCTTTGGGCGAATTCCCACGTGGTTTGGATGGCACGAAAAAGGCGTGGATCATCCCGGTCATGCCACGTGTTGCCCTCCATCTCCTCAACCGACCTGAATTTCCGGACCGGCATCAATCTTCCTCCAAACCAAACCTCTGTCGAATGCGTTCGGCGTCGCCCTTGTCTCGCAACCGCACCGTCCCCTTCTTCATTCGATAGAGAGTTTCTGGCGTAACGACAGTGACCTGGAGGCCATCGAAGTCGACCCGTTCTGACTCCAGATCCTCGAAGGAAAACGCTTCACCCAATCTGGTGAGGATGTCGATATGAAACGACCCTTGCGGCGGTATGTACTGGACTGCGGGGTAGTCTCCGAGAAGATCCTCGGCGGTAATCTCGTCCACGTGCGGATCGTCAAAGACACTCTTCAAGGCGGCTCTCAAGCGGTCGATATTTCCCGCGTCGGGCTTGACAAAAATGTCCAGATCCTCAGTAGCCCTTGCAAGCCCCTGAAGGTTCAGGGCAACGGCGCCGATTATCACGTACTGAACCCCCTGGCGTTCAAGAGCTGCCAGGACCTCCCGTGTCTTGTCGTAGTCCATCTTCTTCCTCTTGAGTACATTAACAGCACCACATCGGCCGGACAAGACGGGTGCCGCGTGAGCCTCTTGCAAGACCCTTCGACTCGCTCACTTCGTTCGCTCGCTCCCAATGACATCGCTTTCCGAAACGCCGAAGATTCGAGAACGACTCTGACGGTGGGCCAAGGCTCACCCTACAAGCCTGCGCAAATTGTGGTTCCGAAGTCGGGTGGGCCTTGGCCCACCTTCGGTTTCGCTGCCGGTGCTCAAAACGCTGGACTTCCGCGTTGTCATTGGGTGACTCCAATGCCTTCTTCGCCGGAGTCAACATGCGGATTCTTCTGAAGCAGAAGAGGTTTGCGGTACGATGTCTCGGTGAAAAGACAACCCATCCGCGTATTGAACATGCTGACGGTAATCCTGACGTTGACGACGGTGGTGGTCCTCGCACCGGTGGCCGGCGCCCAGAGCCCAGCCACGACGCCGACGCCTGTCGTGACCCAAACCCCATCATCGTCACCAACTCCGGTGGCGCAGAACGCAGATGATGAGTCTCCGCCCCCAGCACCCCCTGTCGGCGACGAGAAGGCGGAGAACACCGTGGCGGAGGAAGAGTCCTCACCAAGAAGCGAGGAAGAGACCAACCCAGGGGACATGGCCTTCACCGACTATGCGCCATTCGACCTCGACGAGATCGAGTACCAGCCGGTCAAATCGAAGTGGAAGAACTTCACCGCCGGGCTCCGGGGACTGGCTCGGTACAGTCTCTTCCACGATACGGTCAAGTTCAGGATTGGCGCCAGGTTCCAGCTCGACGGCACCGCCGGCAGCGGCGACGCCAAGTATGAGGAGTTCTACCTGCCCATCGAGTCGGACTTCAGTGTGCGCCGGTTCGAGGTCTATACGGCCGGGCGTATCCGGAAGTTCAACTTCAACATCAGGTTTAATTTTGGTGCCGACTGGGGCTTCAATGATGCCTGGATCGAGGGCGCGGAAGGCGGCCTCGAGGTGTGGGGTCATTACCTCGGCAAGCTCAGAGTCGGCTACATGAACGAGCCCTTCAGCCTCGAGAGACAGACCGGATCCTACAACGTCGGATTCATGGAACGATCGTTGCCGGTACAGACAATTGCGCCCGGATCCAACATCGGCACGATGGTCCACGACTCCGGCCCGAAGGGGCGCTTCACATGGGCGGCCGGCATCTTCACCGTCGGTCAGAGTAACGATAACAACGCCAGCAACTCGCATCTGTCGCTGACCGGTCGCGGCACCTACCTGCTGGCGTACCGGAACGAGGGGCGCCACCTCCTCCACGTCGGTCTGTCGCTGAGCGCGAGGTCGCCGACCGGGGGTGACATACAATATCGGTCGCGGCCTGAGGCCCGGTTTGTCGACTACCTCGTCGATACCGGCCCCATGGCCGCCAGCAGCGTCACGCTTCAGGGTCTGGAGGTCGCGGCCGTGCACGGACCGATGTGGTTGCAGGCGGAGACCATCAGGAGCAAGGTGTCGGCCCAATCCCTCGACAATCCTACCTTCAAGGGGACCTACGTCCAGGTCGGTTGGTTTCTCACCGGAGAGAGCAAGCCGTACCGCACCAACAGCGGCACTTTCCAACGTCTGCGCCCGCTCACCAAGTACACCGGGGGAAACCCGTTCAAGAAGAGGAACGGGGGCGCGTGGGAGCTCGTCGGACGGCTGTCCCGAGTCGACCTCACCGACGGGCTGGTCGAGGGCGGCGAGCTCACCGACTTCAGCGCCGCCCTGAGCTGGTACCTCAACGCCACCGCCCGGGTCGAGCTCAACTACATCTACGCCAGCCCCAAGAACCAGGGGTCGGCGAACATCATCCTTCTCAGAGTGCAATACAATCCGTGGTAAAGGTAAAAAGTTAAGAATTAAGAGTTTAGAGTTGAGAGGTGATCCGGACCCTAACTCTAAACTCTCAACTCTAAACTCTCAACTCCTAAACCTGTCGAGGATCTCTTCCGCCGCGGCGGTCGGCGTGATGTGGCCATCGAGAACCTCGTGTTCGAGGTTCTCGACCTTGGAGGCGACCTCTTCGTGTTCACGAACAGCGGAGCGCAGGCCCTCGTCCACCAGCGACCACATCCAGTCCAGGAGTTGCTTTTGCCGCCGGCGCTCGAGCGCGCCGTTGGCTGACACGACCGCGTGGTGTTCTTCGATGATTGTCCAGATTTCGTCGAGACCGTCGCCGGTGAGACCGGACGACGTCACCACCCTCGGTGTCCAGCCGTCATCGCCCCTGGGCCGCAGGATGTTGAGAGCGCGCTCGAGGTCGGCGCGTGCATGCTCGGCGGCTTCGAGATTCTCGCCGTCGGCCTTGTTGATCGAGATCAGATCGGCGAGCTCGAGGATGCCGCGTTTGATTCCCTGCAGCTCGTCGCCGGCGCCGGTGAGCTCGAGCAGGAGGAAGAAGTCCACCATCTCGGCGACCGCGGTCTCCGATTGGCCGACGCCGACGGTCTCCACCAGCACCACGTCGTAGCCCGCCGCCTCGCAGACCAGGATCGCCTCGCGGGTCTTGCGCGCCACCCCACCCAGTGATCCCCCGGTGGGGGAGGGCCGGATAAAGGCGCTGTCCGACGAGGCGAGCTTTTCCATCCGCGTCTTGTCGCCGAGAATCGACCCCTTCGAAACCGACGACGAGGGATCGACCGCCAGCACCGCCACCCGGTGGCCGTCTTCGACCAGGCGGAGGCCAAAAGTCTCAATGAAGGTGCTCTTGCCGACCCCGGGCACCCCGGAGATACCGATCCGGCGCGCGCCACCGGTGTCCGGGAGGAGATCTGTCAGAAGCTCCTGAGCGCGTCGGCGGTGGTCGGGGGAGTTCGACTCGACGAGGGTGATCGCCCGTCCGAGAGCTGCCCGGTCATTTTCGCGGATTCCGCGAAGCATTTCGTCGAGGTCGAGGGGTGATTTCATGAGTCGGCCATTCATCCCGATCATACGTGGGCCGGGCGGCGGGCGCCATCGGTGAGCGTGGTATCTTTGGACGGCTGAACCACGGAGGACTGGAAAAATGAGATACCTGGGGACTTTCGTACTCGCCGCGGCGATGGTATTTGTCGTGGGCTGCCGCACCTTCAGCCCGACGCCCATGGATCAGGTCGGGTTCAAGGAGCGGGCCGAGACCCAGACGAAGGAAGACGTCACGGTCAAGGTGGTGGTTTTGACCGCCGAGGAGGCCAAAGCGGCCTTTGACTGCAAGCTCTACAAGAAGAAGATCCAGCCGGTGTGGCTCGAGATCACCAACGGCACCGACGACGAGATGTTGTTCCTGCCGCGGAGCATCGACCCCGACTACTTCTCTCCCCTCGAAGTGGCGCAAAAGACCAGCTGGAGGTGGTCCAAGAAGGCCAACCACGAAAAGAAGTGGTACTACTACCTGAATCAGATGTCTTTCTATATCCCACCCGGCGAGACCGTGTCGGGTTTCGTGTTCACCAACAGGCAAAAGGGCGTTCGATGGGTGCTGGTCGAGGTCTTCTCCGAGCACAAGGCCGTGCACGTCGAGTTCATTCACGAGGTGCCGGGATTCAAGGCCGACTTTCACAAGCTCGAGGACGGAGACCTCTACGAGAACTTTTTTCCGGGTCAGGAGATCGTCGATCTCACGGCGCCCGAAGAGGTAAAAAAGTGGATCGAGGAGCAGCCGGCCACGGTCACAAACGCCGACGGCAGCAAGACCGGCGATCCCTTGAATTTCGTGATCATCGCTGACTCCGAGGCGATCTGGCCCGCGCTCCTCCGTTCCGGGTGGGACCCGACCGCGGCGATGTCGGCGGGTACCGTAATGAAGACAGGTTTTTTCGGCATCTTCGGTGGCGCCTACCGCTACGCCCCGATCAGCAACCTCTATGTCTATGGTCGGGCGCAGGACATCGCATTCCAAAAAGTGCGATCCAGCATCCACTACCGCAACCACCTCCGTCTGTGGTTGGCGCCGGTGACCGTGAACGGTCTGCCGGTGCTGATGGGTCAGATCAGCCGCGACATCGGCAGCCGTTTCACCACCAAATCGAAGACCCTCACCACCCACCGCATCGACCCCAACGTGGACGACACGCGGGCCGCGCTGGTCCAGGACTTCATCTACGCCCAGGCGTTGTCCGCCTATGCGAGGATTGGTGGCGTGGGCTACGTGCCGCCGGAGGAGCCGCGCGGCAACCTCACCGGTGATCCCTGGTTCACCGACGGCAACCGGGCGGTCATGTTGTTGACCAGCGAGCCCACCAGTGTGGTTGAGATCGACTGGTATGATTGGACGGAGGAGGACGAGGAGGAGACGTCGGAGGAGTGAGTGAAGAAGAAGTTAAGGGTTAAGAGTTAAGGGTTAAGGGTTAACAGTCGAGCTGGCAGGTGGCGGTCGAACGAACTTGTCGGGCATGACATCTGCTAGGTGGTTCTTTTATTTCGGACTGAGGTTATTAGGCCACTGAGCCGAGAAGACACCAGGTTGCACCGTCTGTCGAGATCACGAAGCTGTTGTTCTGACAAGATGCCGACCTCTTTTGCGATCGTCAGCAACGTCTCCAACTCACTGATCGAGCCTCGCGCAATGATCAGGTAACGAAGGAACTCCTTCTTCGTGCCTCGGGCTGCCCCTTCGGCGATATTTGCCGGTATCGACACCGCAGCCCGACGGATTTGACTCGTCAATCCGTAGCGTTCTTCTGCTGGAAAACTCCCAGTCGCCTCATACAACGCCGTCACGAGAACTATGCCCTGTCGCCACGCCTCCAACTCGGTGTGCGCCCTCTTCATCCAACCCCCAGATTTTCAATTCTCTCGGCCCTTAACCCTTAACCCTTAACTCTTAACCCTTAACGTCCGGCCGCCGGACCGAGCTTGAGATCGAAGAAGCGGTAGATCTGTTTCCGCATCCAGTTGAAACCGAGTGGGGTCATGGACAGGAATGCCTTCTTGTGGCCGTAGTCGAGGCTGATGCGCTGCGGCCGACCGAGCACCTCCCACAGGGCCTCGCGCGCATCCGGCGGGACGCAGTGGTCCTTGGCGGCATCGATGACGAGGATACGGGAGGGATCGGCGCGGCCGGGGTAGTTCGCCGCATCGTATGGTTCCCAGATCGGCGCCAGTGCCCTCTCGTACTCCTCCGCGGTCCAGTCGAACCGGTCGAGGATGATCTCCCTGAGCTTGCCGACCCGCCCGGGACAGGTGGCGAATATCCGGTGAGGGTGGGCGCCGCCCATGACGATGACGGTGGCCGCCAGCCGCGGCTCGTTGACGGCGACGAGGCCGGCCGTGAGGCCGCCGTGGCTGAAGCCGATGAGACCGATTCG
>JAIVTZ010000145.1:0-7425 GCA_049188105.1 Deltaproteobacteria bacterium
TAGATGGTCAGCGGAGGTCACAACCACATTATCCACGGTTCCGGCAACGTGCTCCTAGTTTTATAAGTTTTGAGTTTTGAGTTATCCGCCATCCGACCAAGGAATCCCGGGGAACCGGCAGGAACTCGCGCCCGGCAGCGATCTGTGGCTGACGGCCGAAACGGATGCGTGGGAGGGGGTCGGCCATCAGCAACACGCTGACGGGAGTGAGTCACGACGCTCGAACGGCGTCCGTAACTCAAAACTCATAACTCAAAACTCAAAACTCTGCCCCGTTTCCTCCTAAAGAGCGTAAAATTGCCGGATGGGCGGCCGCGACTCTGATCGCGACCGCCGACCGGAGGCACCCATGGCTCGTTCGTACTTCTGCCCTCACTGCCGGAAGCTCCTCAACCCGGGCACCAAGGTCATATTCCTGGTGGACACCGCGCAGGACTGCGAGCTGATGCTCTTGAGTGCCAAGCTCGGCGACTACTCGGCGGTTTTCGCGCGCTCGATGGTCTTCGAAAAGGGCCGGCTCTACACCTTTCGATGCCCCCTGTGTCGCGCCGAGCTGACCTCGAGCCTCGATGAAAAACTCGTCGACATCCTGACAGATGGAGACAACGGCGAGGTGGTCCGGGTCAGTTTTTCCCGCGTCTTCGGCGAACAGGCCACATTTCTCATGACCGGCGGCGACCTCACTCAGTTCGGTTCGCACGCGGACCGTTACGAAGGGGTGAACTTCTTCGGGGAAGCGAAAAACTCGGAAGGAGATTGACGGGTCCGCATATGACATGGTTTCGGATGCGCGCAGCGCATCCATAGGAGCCCGCACCGCAATGGGCTGTGCGGTGCAAGCTCCTATCTGTGCCGGCGCCAGTCCAATGATTCGAACTCGGACTCCATCTCCCGCCACAGGTCCTCGAGCGGGCATCGCATGATGATGAGATCCTGCCAGGTGCCGTCCTGATCCCGAACGTGCTCGGGAATCAGGAACTCCTCGCTGAATCCGAGACGCTTCATGATCCGGTGCGCACCCTCCTGCGGACGCATCAGCCGCGCGATAACGCGATCTACCCGGTACTGGGACGCGAGGTGGAAGAGTTCACGAGAGAGCAGCGTGCCGAGTCCGAATCGCTGCCAATCCCGCGAGACGATCAAGCGGATCTCCGCGACGTTATCCCCCCATCCGTGCCCCTCGAGCTCCAGCGCTCCATCGGCCACGATCTCGTCATCGTGCACCACCACCAGACGCTCGATCCGGCTTCGGTCGAGCTCGGTGGTACGTCGTTCCACCACCCGACGGCGGGTGACGTCGACGCGCAGATACCTGCGATCTTCTTCAGGAAGGGCGCAGAAGAAGTCGTACGAGCGTTCGACATCGGTCGGGTGCAAGCTTCGCACCGTCACCTGGCGCCCGTCCTTCACAGTCAGAGTTTTCTCGATCGCTGCCACGGATTGCGGTGCCGCGTTCGTCGCCACCATGAGATCCCCCTCTCGCCACGGCAGCGCCGTAGCGAGCGAGCCTTCACTGCAGCCGTGGGCGTTTTTTCAGTTTTCCTGTATTACAAGATGCGGCCTCGATCGCTGAAACGCCAGGAATCGAGACGCAGGATCTAAATCGCGGCCTGGTCGAATCGATTAGATGGGGTCGTTTTTCCGCACCGGATACGTCTCATAGTGCTCGAACCACTGCTGGAACTCGTCCACCACGTCCGCGTACCTGCGTTTGATCGTATGGTACATCTGCGCGTTGCGGATCGACAGCGCGCACTGTTCGCCGAGGGCCGTCATGAGCGCTTTCTCATCATCAGAAAAGGTATAGGGGTTATGGGTGTAAACCGACAGCACTCCGATCGCCTCTTGACGGCTCATCAGCGGCACGAACAGCACCGAAGAGATCTTTTCCCTCGTCATCTCATCGTGATGTCGAATGCGCGGGTCCGTTCGCGCGTCGAGAATCGCCACACACACACCCTTCAAGGCGTCGGTCACCGCACCCCCGGGGTCGGACGACGCGGTCTCCAGGTACCGCTGACTCAAGCCAAAGGCCGCTCGCAGCTCGAGGTTCCCCCGCCTGTCGAGAAGCCGGATCGTGCTGCCCCTGACGCGCAGGCTCTCGCACACCACCCGCACGGTCGACTCGAGAACTTCGTTCAGATCGAGCGACGACCGCACGGCCGCGGCGACCTCGCCGAGGATGTCGTGGAACATCGAGTGGGTGATCGCGCTGGTTGAAAAGGACGCGAGGGTCTTGATGGACGTCAACTCCTGCTCGGAAAACTCTCTTTTCCTGTCGGTGGAGAGGCGCATGACTCCGATCACGTTGCCTCGTGCGCTGAGTGGGACAGTGAGCAGTGACACGATGCCCTCGTCGACGTGCTCTTTCGGAAACTGGATCCGCGGGTCGTCGGCACAGTCCTCGACCATGACGACGTGCCCCTTGAGGGCTTCGGCGACGCTTTTCTCCGCATCGACCGCACCCTTGTTCAAAAACGTCTCGCTGAGACCGTAGGACGCGACGTGCTCGAGGCTTCTCTGATCACGACTGAGAACCCGGAAGTGACACGCCTTGATGCCCAAGTGCTCGACGATTGCCCGGGCGACCTGTTCGAGCTTCTCCTCGGTTCCGAGGGTCGAGTTGAAGGCATCCCCGACCTCCTCGAAAATGCGGATACAGCTGATGCACTCCATGCTGACCACCGATCCGGGACGCTGCAGTTGTCAGACAGCGCCAACGCCCCAATAATACGAAGCTAAATACAATCTAATGCTCGAAGTCCTCGCTCTCAACATTTTCACTCGTCCACGCGTCCACGCGTCCTGATCCGCTTCGCCGTGAGCCACACGAACCGATCATAACGAATCGGCCAGCAGCTCGCACACATCCTTGACCTCGAGATCGAGTTCCATGGTCTTGACCGAGTCGGAGAACATCTGCAAACAGTATGGGCAGGCCACCGCCAGAATCTCGGCCCCGGTCGCCGCGGCCTGCTGCACGCGGATGTCGGAGAACCGTTCCCCCTTGGGTCTCTCCATCCACACGCCGCCGCTGCCGCCACCGCAGCACAGGCTGTGCTCGCGCGAGTAGTTGGGGATCTCAACCAGCTCGAGCCCGGGGATGCTCTTGAGGACCTCGCGCGGCTCGTCGTAGACGCCGCAGCCGCGGCCAAGCGCGCACGGGTCGTGATACACGACCTTCTTGTCGAGGGATTTCTTGGGCTCGAGCCGCTGCTGCTCGATGAGCTTGGCGAAGAGCTGGGTCTGGTGGATGGTCTCGAAGTCCGCCCCGAGCTCTCCATAGTCCTGGTCGAAGGTCCGGTAGCAGTGGGGTGAGGTGACCACCGTCCTCTTCACGCCGGCTTCGCTGAAGGCCGCGATGTTGGCGCCGGCCACCTCCTGGAAGACCTCCTCGGCGCCGGCTCGCCGGATGGCCTCGCTGCAGCAGGACTCTCCGTCGCCGAGGATTCCGAAGCTAACGTTCGCCGCCCGCAGGACACCGACCGTTGCCTTCGCCACCGTGACGGCGCGCGGGTCATAGGCCGGCACGCAGCACGGCGAGTACAGGTAGTCCATGCCGGCCTCGAAGGACGGCACCTCGAGCCCTTCGGTCCACGCCGCCCGCCGCTCCCTCGGTTCACCAAATGGGTTGCCCGAGCTGTGGATTCTCGACACCGACTCCGACAGCTCGGACGGGTAGGAACCGAACTCGACGAGGATGCGGCGGATACCGCGCATGATGTCGGGCATGCTGACGCCGTGCGGGCACCAGGTTGTGCAGGACTCGCAACCCACGCAACGATAGATCTCGGTGACCTCCCGCTCGATCTCGGCGGTGTCCTCCGACGACATGATGGCGCCGAACTTGACGGATTGCGGTATCCGGTAGACGGGAAAGACCACCGACTCTACATGGGTCCACGGACACACCGCCATGCACTTGCCGCACTGGTAGCACTTGTAGGCGTCGGTGGCGCCCATGTCGAGGATGGCGTCCCTGATGTCCCAGTCAGGTCTGATCCTGGCATTCATGACCTCAATAGCTCCGATCTGCGATCCATCAGTAGTCCTTCGGAAGCTCGTTCAGTTGCGCCCAGGTCACCACCGGGCCGTCCCGACATACCGAGAAGGGCCCGATGTAGCATCGGCCGCAGTGGCCGATGCCGCACTTCATCTTGTTCTCGAGAGTGGTCACGACCTGGTCGGGTGAGTACCCGACCTTGCCGAGACTGAGGAAGAGATAGTGGAGCATGATCGGCGGTCCGCAGGCGACCACGATGCGCCCATCAGGGTCGAGGCCGAGGCCCTCGAAGACGTTGGGCAGAAGACCCACCTCTCCGTCCCAGTCTTTGGTCTCGCCGCCCGGATCCACGGTCCGCACCACCCGCACCCCGTCGACCTCCTGCCAGCGCGGCATCTCGTCGGTGTAGACCATGTCGGCCACCGACCGGGCGCCGTTGAGGATCACGATCTCGCCGAATTCCTGTTTTCGGTTGATGACATCCAGCATGGCCGAGCGCAGCGCCGCCATGCCGATGCCGCCGCCGATGAAGACGAGGTCCTTACCCCGCCAGTCATCGATCGGAAAGTGGTTGCCGTAGGGGCCGCGGAAGCCGATCACCTGGCCCGCGGACATGTCGTGCAGGGCCGAGGTCACCTTGCCCACCATGCGGAAGGTGCACTCGATGGTGGGGGCGCTGTCCCGGTTTCCATTCGGCCGCCAGGGAGCGTTGGCGAGCGCGAAGACCGACTCGCCGGCGCCGAAGACGGTGAACTGGCCGAACTGGCCCGGCTCCCAACCGGTGAAGGCTCCGGCTTCGTCGTCGTCGACGAACTGCAATCGCAGGGTCCTGACGTCCGGGGTCTCGTCGCGAAAATCGCGGATCCGCATCAGGCTCGGCTGATAGGGGTTGGGAGCTGCTTCAGCGAGCGGCATCTGCACCCTCCTCCCGAATGGCCTCGACCGCCGCAGCCACCGTGTTGACGATGTCGAGCCCGGCAGGACACAGCGCCACGCAACGCCCGCAGCCGACACAGCGGAAGGGCTCGTCCTCCTCTTCTTTGAACGCAAACTTGTGGAGCACGCGCTGCCGGTACCGCTCCTGTCTCGTTGCGCGCGGGTTGTGGCCGGAGGCGTGCTGGGTGAAGAGAGGGAAGGTGCAGGCGTCCCACGATCGGCACTGCTCACCGCAGAACGCGTTGGCCTCGTGGTTCATGTCGAAGCACGAGCAGGAGGGGCACACGTAGGCGCAGACGCTGCAGCCCAGACAGTGCTGGGCGAGCCGCTCCCACGCACCGTGCTCGAAGCCCGCTTCCAGCACTTTCGACCACTCCTTGTTCACCGGGCTCCGTCCGATCTGCTCCGAGATTTTTTTCTCGAGCTCCGGGAGCCGCTTGTCGTCCTTGGCCGTCGCCGCTTTCCAGCCGTCGGCGGCACCGCCAACGAGATCCCGACCCTTGTCGGTCAACACCCTCAGCAGCCAGCCCTCGTCGAAGGGAACGAGCTGCACATCGCTCCCCTCCTCGCCCACCGGCGAATAGCCGACTGCGGTGCAGAAGCACTCCGGATCGGCCGCCGCACAGGCCGTCGACACGACGGTTGTGTTCTCGCGGCGCGCGGCGTAGAGGCGGTCCCTGGTGCCGCTCAAGAAAATCTCGTCGAGACGGACGAGACCGGACGCATCACAGCTCCGCACCCCGAAGAGCACCTGGTGCTCAGCGGGGGCGGGCGGATCTTCGAGCTGGACGGCTCCACCCGTGAAGTTGTAGCGATACAACGCCTCCGACCGCGGGAAGAGAAACTCCTTGGGCGACCACCTGGTCTTGCCCGATGGTTCGACAACGGCCTCATCCTCCGACGCGATCCGGCGGAATAGCAGGACACCGTCCTCTTCGACCGGCGCGACGACGGTGTTGGCTTCGAGGAGGCCATGTAGCCACTCGCGGAGCTGAACCTCGGTGAGCTTCCACGATGAATCCATCAACGTCCTCACAGGATGAACTCCTCGGAATCCTCCATCCGGAAGTCGACCAGCGCCGACCTCTCCTCCGGATCCAGACCGACTTTTCCGTAATGCCGTTCGACCTCGAGAGCCAGCTTGCGGTTGATCAGATCGAGTCGGATGTCGGCCGGGCAGACCCGCGCGCACTCGTCGCACCCCGAGCAACGACCGGCGAGGTGGATCGCTCGAATGATGTTCCAACTGCTGTTGCCGGGGTTGTCGATGGCGGTGGAGATCCACTGCGGACGGTGCTTCTCGACGATGCAGGAAGAGCAGTAGCACAGGGGACAGGCGGCGCGGCACGCGTAACAGCGCAGACACCTGCCGAACTGCCGCTGCCAGTACTTCCAGCGTTCGCCGTGCGGCCGCGACTCGAGATAAGCGATCTGCTCGTCCCGCGCGTCGGGTATGTCGAGGGTGGCTTCCGAGGGATCCTGACAGCTCTCGTGAACGCCGTCGACGGTGACCACGAGGTCACAGATCGGATGCGGGCCCCCGGAGCACGCCAGGCACTTGGCGGCGAGCTTCGACCGGTTGTGGACCCCCGGGCACTGGACCCCGATCACCAACAGTTGGTCGCGCCGCAGCTGGCCC
The DNA here is from genome assembly GCA_049188105.1 of Deltaproteobacteria bacterium. Classification (GTDB taxonomy): domain Bacteria; phylum Acidobacteriota; class Thermoanaerobaculia; order Thermoanaerobaculales; family Sulfomarinibacteraceae; genus Sulfomarinibacter. The sequence goes on from JAIVTZ010000145.1 coordinate 6,579, forward strand.
TCGCGGATGAGACCGCTGATGGCCCAGAGGTCGCAGGTCTTGGCCACCACCGCCACCCGCTCGTGTCGCTCGAGTGCCGAGCCGATATAGGTGCTGAGGTTGTTGCGGCACCAGTGGCCCCACTCGAGCTTTTCGCAATCCGAGGTCTCTGTGATGAGAACCGGAACGGTCTGGTCGGGCAGGGAGCCCGCCCCATAGCCGATGACCACGCCGACGCGGCCCGCCATCAGCACCTCGGACGCGGCCTTCCGGAGGTTGGTCCGGATGGCGTCGAGCTGGGCCGCGTCAAGCTCCTCCGGACCGCCGCCGGTCACAGCCGGAAGCTCGATGCCGTCCCAGCCTTCGGGGTTGGCGAAGCCGGGCAGGGGCCCCGCCTCACGGACCGCGGCGGTCACGTCGGTGACGACCCTCGCCCACTTGTGGCCTTCGGCGGCCGAAACCCAGGCAAAGTGGAGGCGGCGGAGATCGATGCCGATGAAATCCATCAGCGATCTGAAGATGGTGAAGCGCCGCCGCGCCACCAGATTCCCCTGGACGTAGTGACAGTCTCCGGGGTGACAACCCGAGACCAGCACCCCGTCGGCGCCCTGCTCGAAGGCCTTGAGAATCATCAACGGGCTCATACGGCCGGTACAGGGGAGTCGCACCATGCGCACGCTGGCGGGGTACTCGAGACGGGTTGTGCCCGCCATGTCGGCGCCGGCGTAGCTGCACCAGTTGCAGACCAGGGCCACGATGTGGGGCTGCCAACCCTCGGCAACGGCACCGGCACCACCGGAGCGACGCTGACGTCTAGTTCAGTCATCGTTCGAGCGCCTCCGGCAGTGGGCCCAACGCCCCGAGCTGG
>JAIVTZ010000146.1:0-7394 GCA_049188105.1 Deltaproteobacteria bacterium
CCACCCACCCTTCATTCTCTGGGGGAGGGTGGATGGGAACTCGCTGCCGGCGGTGAGTCACGACGCCCGGAGGGTGTCCGTAACTCAAAACTCAAAACTAAGAACTCATAACTCAGCGATTGAGGTAGGCTTGGCGTGATGAAGTTGTCGGTGGTGGTTCCGGTTTTCAACGAGGAGGCGACGCTGGCGAAGCTTCTCGAGAAGGTCTCTGCGGCGCCGCTTCCGGAGACAGTCGGCGAGCTCGAAATGGTTGTGGTGGATGACTGCTCCTCGGACGGCACCTGGGCGGCGATCGAGAGGTGGCAACCGCCAGACCGGGAGGACCACCGTCCGCTCGAGGTGTCACGCCATCGGCATCGGGAGAATCGCGGCAAGGGCGCCGCACTGCGAACCGGATTCGCCGTTGCCTCGGGCGATGTGATCCTGATCCAGGATGCGGATTTGGAGTACGATCCGGTCGACTACCCGGTGCTGCTGCAGCCGATTCTCGACGGCCAGGCCGAAGTCGTTTTCGGGTCGCGCTTTCTCGGCGGACCTCACCGGGTGTTGTTCTTCTGGCACTATCTCGGCAACACCTTCCTGACGTTGCTTTCGAACGTGTGTTCGGACCTCAACCTGACCGACATGGAGACCTGTTACAAGGTCTTCACGCGCGACGTGCTCGAACGGATCACCCTGGTCTCCGACCGCTTTGGTTTCGAGCCCGAGTTCACGGCCAAGGTTGCCCGTCTCGGGGTGCGGATCTACGAGGTGCCGATCGCCTACCACGGCCGCACCTACGCCGAGGGCAAGAAGATCGGCTGGAAGGACGGGGTGGCGGCGATCTGGTCCATCTTGCGTTTCAACGTCTGGGACCGCTAACCCGCGTTTCTCACCTCTTCCGAGAGCGTTTTCGTTGAGGTTTTGGCGCCACCTCGATCATCGCAGCGGCTTCCGGATCAACGCCACCCCTGATGACCCAGGCATCGAGGATCTCGCGAATCTCCCCACCCCCCTGGGAACCGCGAATCCAGGGCGTTCGGAACGGATAGGCCGGTGGAAAGTGTCCGTAACGCCCGTTGACGGTCGGCACGCCGGCGGCAAGGGCAGCCCACGCAGCGTCGTCATGGAGATACTCATCCCAGGACGGGCCTTTGAGCACCAGAAGAAATGTCTTGGCGTCCGCTGGCACCGCGGATGCAATCCTCTCAATTCTTGAGACCACGGCGTCCTTGTCGAATATCTGCCATCTCTGCGGCTGTTCGATGACCGCACAGAGAATGAGCACGGCGGCGAAAAACCAGTGGCGTTTTTCTGCGATCCGACTGACGACGATCGCCAGCCCGAGGGCCGCCGGGAAAAGGGCCATCAGACCAACCCGAGCGACCGCACGCAAAGCAGCGGTGCCCGGAACAAGATCTCGCACGACCCACCACGGGCTCCATCCTCCGGGGAATGTGATGGTCAGGAGCACCAGACCGACGGCGCCCGCGACCACCAGCTGCACCTCTCGACGGCGTCGCCCGAGCCAGAGGCCGGCAACACACGCCATCAGAGTGACTGCTCCGAAGCCGTTGGTCTGGGTACTGTCGCGATAGACGTTCAAAGCCAGTTCGCGCTGCCATTTCCCGTAAATTCGGTTTCCCTCCCCGGGAAGGAACCAACCGATAGGCTTCGGGAGATGGACCTGCGTTTGTTTACGCATACCGACGGTGGCAGCGGTGGCCCGGTATCGAGCCGTGATCGGTGCCGCGAAGGCGACGGCGATGACGGTGACCACGAGAAACGGCACGAAGTTTTTCTTGACAGCTATTAGAAACGGTCTTCGCAACGACCCGGAGACGAGGACGACAACAGTTGTTGCACCGAGTCCGAGAACGAAAAACGCCAGCGAATAGACCGCGGAATAAAGCTGCGCTACCAGCCCACCCCAAAACGCGACACCTGCAATCCACCCGCGTGCCGGCCAGGGTCTTGCGGGTTCCCGAAACATCATGATCAGCCCGGCGATCGAGAGAACGAGCCAGAACAGAGGGGCGAGCTGTTGGTGGGCCAAGCTCGCATACTGCGGGTTACCGAACGCGAAAAGGTAGGCGCCGAGGGACGAGCCGACTGCAGAGATCCGAAATCCGCGGCGGAACAGCAGATAACAGCTTATGAAATTCAACGTCCAGCAGCTGAGCATCCACAACTGAAAAGCGGTGTGAGGGTCGCTTCCGAGCCACCTCCACACCCAATAGAACGGCGCGACGCCAAGCATGAGATCGGTGTAGGTGGCCACATTCTGGACGGGATAGAAAATCGGCGGCGACCACAGATCCTCCGCCAGCTGCATGCCCATCAGCCACCGATAGGTGTGCTCGAGAGAGAAGTTCACCAGCCGGCTGTCACCAAGACCACCCTGGACGAAACGAAAACCGCTTTGAAAGGTCGGGTAAAACGTAGCGAGGATTCCAACCAACCACAGTCCCAGAGGCCACAGTGCTGATTGCTGGGCCATCTGTTGAGGTGCTATTGAGGGCTTCTGATGCATTCCACTTTTCCCGCAGGGATCCAACTCTGGCAAATTTCGCCAGCGCCGTCAAACTTCGTACCTGGCGAGGCGTTCCACTTCCGTTTATCGCCTCTTTTCGCTAAGGTATCCACTGCCAGGAGCTGGCGCACCCAAAAGCGCGGTTCGGCAGATTGTGGAGGCCATATGTCGAAGAGAAGAATCGTCGTAATGCCCGGTGACGGGATCGGGAAGGTGGTGCTGCCGCAGGCGCTGCGGGTGCTCGAGGCGGCGGGGTTCACAGCCGAGTGGATCTCAGCCGGGATCGGCTGGGAGCACTGGGTGGAGAAGGGCAACCCCCTGCCCGAGGAGACGTTGGATCTCATCGCCGAGCACAAGGTAGCGCTCTTTGGGGCCATCACCTCGAAGCCCAAGGACAGGGCGGCGGCAGAGATCCGGGCCGACCTCAGGGACCAGGGCCACGTCTACTTCTCGCCGATTGTCGGTCTTCGCCAGCATTTCGACCTCGATGTGTCGATCAGGCCCTGCATCACATTTCCGGGCAACCCGCTCAACTTCATCCGCCGTGCGGCCGACGGCGGCGTCGACGAGCCTCGGGTCAACGCGGTGATCTTCCGCCAGAATACCGAGGGGCTGTACGGGGGCGTCGAGTGGACCAATCCACCCGATCAGGTATGGGAGGCTCTCGACACCCACCCCAAATTCGCCGCCTTCCGCGAGGTGCCTCGCCCCGATCTCGCGGTGTCGACCCGGATCTTCACCCGCGCCAAATGCCGGAGGATCTGCGAACAGGCATTCGCCTACGCCGCGTCCCACAATTATCGAAGCGTGACCGTGTGCGAGAAACCCAACGTGATCCGCGAGACCTCCGGGATGATGCTCGATGAGGCGCGGGCGGTGCACGAGGCCTATCCGCAGATTCAACTCTGGGACACCAACATCGACGCCCAGATGATGTGGCTGACCAAGAACCCCGAGGATTACGGCGTGATCGTTGCCGGCAACATGTTCGGCGACATTATCTCCGACGGCTTCGCCGGTCTGGTGGGCGGTCTCGGCTTCGCGGCCTCGGCCAACATCGGACGTGAGGTGGGGGTCTTCGAACCGACCCACGGCTCGGCCCCCAAGTACGCCGAGCTCGACCCTTCGATCGTCAACCCGATCGCCATGATTCTGTCGGCGGTGATGATGCTCGACTGGCTGGGTGAGACCGAGATCGCGGAGAGGGTGCGCGGCGCGGTGGCCGAAGTCATAGCCGGGGGCACAGTCCGCACCTACGATATGCTCAAGCTGCGAGGCGGTCCGGAGGCCGTAGCCCAGGGTGCGGCGACCACTACCGAGATGACCGACGCCGTCATTGAAGCGTTATAACGTTTGAACGTTCAACGTTTAACGTTGTAATGTTGGGGCCTGAGGAGGTGAGGATGGGCGAGCCCAAAATCAAGCCGGCTTCGGCCGGACCGACTGGTGAGCGGGTCCGCTCGGACCTCAACGTCGCCTACGAGCCGGGCACGGGCAAACTCGCGATCGAGTTGACCTCCAGAGTCGACTATCTTTACGGAGAGGCCATCGAAGCCGCGGTGCGGAGGGTGGTCGGGGTCTTGGGCGCCACAACCGGGCGGCTGACGGTGACTGACGCCGGCGCACTCGAGTGGGTGATCCTGGCGCGCACCGAGACCTGCCTCCGGCGGGCGGGTTTTGACGGCCCACCGGTGCTCCCCGAGCCCGCGCCGGAATCGGCCGCACCCCGCCGTCGCGACCGTCTCCGCCGGAGCCGTCTCTACATCCCTGGCAACCAGCCCAAGCTGATGGTCTCGGGTGGTCTCTATGGCGCCGATGCCATCATCCTCGACCTCGAGGACTCGGTGCCGCCGGCCGAGAAGGACGCCGCCCGCGTCCTCGTCCGCAACGGCCTCGTGGCCCTCGATTGGGGTTCGTCGGAGCGTATGGTGCGGATCAACCAGGGCGTCGTCGGTGAGGAGGATCTGGCCGCCATCGCCGCCCACAACCCGCACACTGTTCTCCTTCCAAAGGTCGAGACGCCGGCGCAGGTGGGGCGTGCGGCGGAGGTTCTGCAACAGCTCGCCGGGGAAGATGCGGCGTTTCTGATGCCGATCCTCGAGTCTCCCCTCGGCATCCACCGTGCCTTCGAGATCGCCGCCGCCGATTCCTCGGTGGTCGCCCTCACCCTCGGTCTCGAGGATCTGTCGGCGGAGCTCGCGGCGCCCCGTACGGCCGAAGGGTGGGAGAGCTTTCACGCCCGTCAGATCACGGTCTACGCCGCCCGCGCGGCGGACGTTCAGCCGATCGCCTCGGTCTTCTCCGACATCTCCGACGAGGAGGGTCTCGCCGCCTACGTACAGCGTGAGCGCGGCCTCGGTTTCGACGGCGTCGGTTGCATCCACCCGCGGCAGATTCCGGTGGTCCACCGCGAAATGACGCCTTCGGAGACCGAGGTGGAGCGCGCGGTTCGGATCGTACGGGCGGCGCGTGAGGCTGAAGAGCGCGGTCTGGGAGCGGTTGCGGTGGGCTCGAAGATGGTCGACCCGCCGGTAGTCCGGCAGGCCGAACGGACCGTCGAGCTCGGTGTTGCCGGAGGAGTCCTCGATGCGGAGTGGGATGCGGGAGGATGACCTTGTGATTTCGGATTTCGGATTTCGGATTTCGGATTTTCCGCCCACCCATCCGGATCCGGGAGGTTTGGGACAACCGGAGCGGGGGTCTTTCTGATGACGACGAAGCTCGAGAAAAATGCTGCGGGTCGGTTGGTGCCGGTTGAGGTCAACGGGCGCGTGGCGGTGCCGTTTGAGGGTGTCGGGAAGCACCGGCCCGACGGATGCAAAGCGGCGCCGCGAATCTCCAGCTGTGCGGATTTTCCGGCCGATGGCGACAAGCGGGCCGGAAGCCTGCGCGAAGCCTTCGAAAGCGTCGGTCTTACGGATGGCATGGTGGTTTCCACCCATCACCACCTGCGCAACGGTGACACGGTTGCCAACGCGGCCTTCGACACCGCAGCCGAGATGGGGTTGAGGGATCTCATGTGGTTCCCGTCAGCCTCCTTTCCGGTCCACGCCAACCAGATCGGGCACCTCGACTCCGGCGTCATCCACCACATCGAGGGCTCGATGAACGGGCCCCTCGGCGTCTACTGCTCGGCAGGCAAGATGCGCGGCCTCGGCGTGCTGCGCTCGCACGGGGGACGCTGGCAAGCGATTCAGGACGGCGACGTCCGCATCGACGTGGCGGTGATCGCCGCACCGGCAGCAGATACTTTCGGCAACGCCAACGGTCTCTCGGGTCCGGCGGCCTGCGGGCTCCTCGGGTTTGCGCTTGCCGATTCGATCTACGCCGAGAAGGTGATCGTGGTGACCGACAACCTGGTGCCCTTTCCTTGCCTGCCGTGGCAGATCCAGGGCAACAACGTCGATGTCGTGGTCGAGGTTGATTCGATCGGCGACCCGTCGAAGATCGTCTCCGGGACCACCCGCCTGACCCAGAGTCCGGACCGGCGGCGGATCGCCGAGCTGGCGGCGCGCTTCTGTGCCGATGCGGGGATCATGCGCGACGGCTTCTCGTTCCAGGCCGGCGCCGGCGGCACCACCCTCGCCTTCGCCATCTATTTGGCCGAGCTGATGCGCGCAGAGGGGGTGACGGCCCGCTTCGCCCGCGGCGGCTCCACCCAGCACATGGTCGAGATGCTCGACGAGGGTCTCATCGAGTACATCCTGGATGGCCAGACCTTCGATCTCGACGGGGTGCGCTCGATGCGCGAAGACCCGCGCCATCAGGACACCTCGCCCTTCACCTCCTACACCTTCCACGGCAAGGGCAACTTCGCCTCCATGGTCGATGTCGCGGTGCTCGGCGCCACCGAGGTCGACCTCTCCTTCAACGGCAACGTCGTCACCCACTCCGACGGTCGTCTGCTGCACGGCATCGGCGGCTGGCAGAACTGTCTGGCGGCAGGGTGCACCATCCTCGCGGTGCCCTCATTCCGAGATCGGATTCCGGTGATCGTCGATGAGGTCACCACGGTGACCGGCCCAGGGCAGCTCATCGACGTCGTCGCCACCGAGCGCGGGATCGCTGTGAATCCTGCCCGGCAGGACCTCCTGGAGGCGCTCAAAGGCTCGGATCTACCGCTGCGCCCGATCGAGGAAATCAAGGCCGAAGTGGAGAGGTTCTGTGGTGGTAAGCCGAAGAAGGCACAGGTGACCGACAAGCCGGTCGCGGTCATCAAATGGGTCGACGGCACCCTCATCGATACTGTGTTTCAGGTAGCTCAGTAGAGCCCGGATGGAGCGGCCTACTGTGCCGACCGACCTCGTGAGTTGAAAAGAAAGAGGGGGCACATCCGTGCCCCCCTCATAGTTATCCTGGATTTCAAGACCTCAGGCTGGTACCAGTTCGGGCTCTTCAACCGGGACGGTCTCTTCGGCCACGCGGTCCTCGAGTGGCACGAACGGGCGTTTCGTTGCACCGAGATAGATCTGCCGGGGCCGGCTGATCTTGGCCTTCGGATCCTCTCTCCCCTCCTTCCACTGGGCGATCCAGCCAGGCAGGCGACCGAGGGCAAACATGACCGTGAACATCTCGGTCGGAATGCCCATGGCCCGGTACAGGATGCCACTGTAGAAGTCGACATTGGGATAGAGCTTGCGGTCCACGAAGTAGGAGTCCTCCAAGGCGATTCGCTCGAGGTTCTTGGCGATATCGAGCAGAGGATCGGAGGTACCCAGCTCACGCAGGACGTCGGCAGCGGACTCCTTGAGAATGGTGGCACGCGGGTCGAAGTTCTTGTAGACCCGGTGACCGAAACCCATCAGGCGGAAGGAAGAGTCGGGGTCCTTGGCCATGTCGACGTACTTCTGGTAGTCGCCACCGTCGGCCTGAATGTGTTCCA
>JAIVTZ010000147.1:0-7376 GCA_049188105.1 Deltaproteobacteria bacterium
GGTATTCGGGGACGTTGTGGCCCAAAAGGGAAGGGACCGACTAAATCGGGCGGCCCTAGCATACGTCGGATAGGGCTGCCCCCTCATGGCCCATCGTGTTGAGTCTTCGCAGCCTCCGATTACCGAGAGAGGCATAACGCAAGCCGATCCCTATGAGCCATTCCGCTCGTCACCGTCCGACGGTGGCGAGCGGAATTGCTTAGTACCCGCCGAGGCTTCCCTTGATCTCGGGCAGCACACCGACGCCCTTGAGACCGATCACGATCAGGAACTCGCGGGTCGGAAAGGCCCCGATCTTGGTGTCGCGGTATTGGGCGGAGATGTTCCAGCAGCTTCCGGTGTAGTTGAGGCCGTAGCGCTGGTCGCCGAGCTCGGCTCTGACGATGTCATAGGCGATTTGGACCGTGACATCGAGCGGGAATCCGGCCTTGCGGAAGCCGATCATACTCCTGATCTGCGACGAGTTACGGTCCCCGGTTCGGGGATTGAAGCTCTCATACCAGGTGAGATTGAGCATGCCGATGGGCCGTTGGACCGATGCCGCGAGAGATGTGGAGAGAAGGTTTTTGAACAGGAGGTCGTAGGAGAACCGGGCGTCGAATCCGGTGCCCACCGATGGCGTCAACCGCAGGGCGATGCGCGTCGGTCCGAGCTGGCTGGTACGGATCCCGTCACCGCGATTGAGAGGTTCGTCGAAGGAGTAATCCTGGATGAACTCGAGCGATCCAAGCTCCCGGGTACCGACCCCCTCTCGGCCACGACCGAGGAGGCGGTTCGCGAGCACAAAACCGATGACACTCGCGTCCTGGGGGGTGGAGTCGACCTCGTCGAAGACTGGAATTCGGCTGACATCGGTGGTCGTCGTCAGGTAGCGGTACTGGATCCGCGGCTCGATCAAGTGTTTGACCTTTTCGTACTTTCCCAGCCCACCGGCGAAAACGCGCGACAAGGAGGGCCCGACGATGTCCACCGCACCGGTCGCATAGATTCGGCTCAAGGGCTCTTCGATAAAGCTCGTCGGCCGATTGGTCGTCTCATCGAGCTCGTACTGGGAGGTGTAGTAGGTGAAGCGCCCGCCAACGCGCGGTGTGATCGAAAACCATGGCGGGCTGGGCAGGGTGTAGGAGAACTGAGGAAAGAGATCGGCGCGACCGTACGTGCCCTTGAGGTCGCGGCCACGATCCGCGGAGAGGTAGCTCAGTGACCCGATCAGGTTGAGATATATGGGCGAGTTCGCAATTGCGGTCGAGCCCGAACGCACCTCGATCTCCGGAAGTTGACTGAGAACCACGTCTTCGATGGGAAGAAAGGTCCTCCGGTTGTCCGCGCGCAGGTTGAGGGCGTAGGGACCGAAGGAGCGAGTGAGGTAGACCAAGGAGTAGAGATCGCGTCGTGTGTTGGCGTCGAAGCTGCGGTCGAAATCCTGCCAAAAATCGATGTCCGACAGGCTTTCCACCTGGGCCAAGAGCTTGAAGCCGTGGAAGTCCTCATCTACGTGATGGCCGAAGATCTTCCACTGGTACTCCTCGTTCTCCTGGTCCCTGATGCCGTAGAGATTGATCTCGCCGCGGGAGCGGGCCACCGGCGCCCATCGCCAGTTGTTGCCGAGACCAAAAAAACCCTTGGAGTAGTAGTCGGCGAAGACCGTCGTGTCATAGCTCCTGCCGATGGGCACGTAAACGGGAAGGCCGATGTTGAACCCGCGACGATTCGAGTAGCCCAATCGGGGCATGAGCAATCCCGCCGATCGCTCCTTCTTCATCGGCCACACCATGTATGGCAGGTAGAAGACGGGAACGCCCTTCACCTTCATGGTCGTGCTCTTGAACCGGCCCATCCCTTCCTCTTGCACCATCGCCGAGCGCACGTGGAAGCTCCAGGGAGGACGGCCGTCGGTGGAACAGGTCGTGAAGGTGGCGTGGTCGATCCGGTAGTGGGTTTCGTCGAGCTTTTCGATCTCACGACCGGAGAAGGTATACATGGGATCAATATAGGCCGTGGCGTTGACGAAGATGCCGGTCTTGGCCTCGAGGTTGAACCGTGCCTCGTCGGCGGTGAACCGGCTCGGCCCGCGATCGACAATCACGTTTCCGCGGGCCACCAAGTCACCGGTCGACCGATCATAATCCACTTCGTCACAACGGATCTCAATGTCCTGGTAGACGATATGGACGCTGCCTTCACCGTGCCAGGAGTCGGCAGTGGCATTCTGGATATCCGCCTTGAGCACGACGCGTTCGTCGTCGGCTGCGGCCGCGGTGCCGACCACCAGCACGAGAACCAGAGCGACCAGCACCATCCGCCGCATGGCGGGCAGGATCGCGTTGTCGTTTTGATTCATGGACCTCCCGCGCGCAGCCTCTCGCACATTGTAGCCCGTCGCCCGCTCCCCGGGTCCCCTCCTGGAGCGGCGTACAATGGGCTATGCGTTACCTTGGGGTCGATCCGGGTGGACGTCGCATCGGCCTGGCGGTCGGTGACGACAGCACGGGGGTCGTATCACCGCTCGAGGTCGTCGCCTACGACGGTGTGGCGGCGGCGGCGCAGCTGATCGTGGATGCCACCCAGCGCATCGCGGCCGGGTGCGTCGTTGTCGGACTGCCCACGCTCGCCGATGGTTCCATCGGCCCGGCCGCCCGGCGGAGCCACCTGCTCGCCGAGCATCTTCGCACCCTGGGTGTCGAGGTCGTGTTTCAAAACGAGTTCCTGTCGACCGACGAGGCACGCCGCCGGGCGCGCGAGGCCGGACGGCCGAGGAAATCTTGGGTCGACGATCTCGCGGCCCAGGTTCTCCTCGAGGAGTTTCTCGCCACCCACACGCCGATCAGCAGCCCCAGGAATTGACCTTCCAATGAAGGTTCGCCTCCTCGTTGCCGCGCTCCTGGTCCTGCTGGCTTCCGGCGCCGTCGGGTCGGTCTGGTTTTACAACACCGTCTGGGGTTGGCGGTCATCCTCCAAGGTCGAGATCGAGATCGATGAGGGTGCGTCCGCCCGGCAGATCCTCGGACTTCTCGAGCGCGAGGGTCTGGCCCCGTCGACCCTGGGGTCGCGACTTTATCTCCGCGGGTGGGGGCAAGGGCGAAGGCTTCACTACGGAAGGTATGTCTTCAACGCCGGGATGCGCCCGGCAGACGTTCTGGAAACCATTCTCGACGGTCGGGTCGAGATGTTTGCCGTCACAATCGTGGAGGGGAGCGCCGCCGAATCCATCGGCGAGCAGTTCGTCGATCTCGGTGTGGGATCCGCCAGCGAGTGGGGCTCCCTGATCGGTCGTGTAGATTGGATCGCCGCCATTGCACCCGGGGCGCCGTCGCTCGAGGGCTTTCTCTTCCCCGACACCTACATATTCGCGGTCGGCACTTCTGCCTCGAACGCCGCCCACCACCTGGTCAACCGTTTCCTCGAGGTGTGGTCCGAGGAACGGCCCGACGACGCCGAGCCCTGGGGCTCGCCGCTGGAAATCGTCACCCTCGCCTCGCTGGTCGAAGCGGAAACCTCGGTCGATTCGGAGAGGGCGTTGGTTGCCGGCGTCTACCTCAATCGGCTGCGTCGCGGCATGCTGCTGCAGTGCGATCCGACGGTGGTCTACGCCCTCAAACGCCGCAACGAGTGGTCGGGGCGGCTGTACCGCATCCATTGGGAGGTTGACGACCCGTACAACACCTATCGCAACCCGGGGCTTCCTCCCGGGCCGATCAACTCACCCGGCCGCGCCGCTCTGGCGGCGGCGTTGCATCCCGAATCCACACGGTTTCTCTACTTCGTCGCCAAACCCGGTGGCGGCCACGAATTTTCACGCACCCTCAGTGAGCACAACCGGGCGGTCGCCCGGTGGCGCAGCGCACGTCGTTGACCGCTCGCGCGGTGGGGTGCGAGTGCGCCCCGTCATAATTGGGGTGTAGTATCGACGGCACCGAGGCATGTCCCGCCTGTGCTTCGCGACCGATACATACCTTCTATGGCAAGGGCGTGATGTGCCGGCAGGTTTATGCATCGGCGAGGAAATGCCATCCTGATCGTGGCGGGGTACATTAGGATCGAGCTGGAGGAAAACCATGGCCAAGGCCTTCAAGGTATTCGCATCATATCTTCAGTTCAAGGAGGTGCTTGCCGATCCTCTTGGCCACCTCTATCGTGCCGGAGAGTTTGATGCTGGAGGAGTCCGACGCTCCGTTTGGCTGCGAGTCTTCGACCGAAGTGAGGTGCCGGCCGGTGATGTGCTCGCGGCGTTTGAGCGAGTCGAGAGCATCGCGTCCGTTCTACAGTCCGCCAATGTTGCCGCCGGTGTCGACTGCGTCGCCGATAACGACACTCCCGCAATGGCGTGCGACTATGTCGCCTCCCAGCCCCTGAGCGCAGTTTTTCAACGGGTCGCGGACGAGCAGTTTCCGATTCCGGTGGATAATGCGCTCTTAATCGCCGAGAAGATCGCGCTCGCAATCTCCGGCGCTCTCACGGTGGAAATCGACGGCGGTCGAGTGGTGCACGGTTTTCTCCACCCGGGGCTCATTTTCGTCACCAGCGACGGTGAGGGCGTCGTGTCTGGATTTGGTCTCGGCGAACAATTGCTGGCTTTGATCGACGACGAAGACTCGACGAATCTCGTTCATCCCTACCTCGCTCCCGAGGTCCTGCTCACGCGAACGGCGAGCCGTCATGGAGATGTCTACTCCCTGGGCGCGATTCTCTTCCAGCTCCTCACCGGATCTGCCCTGCCGGTTCGGCCCGAGGAGAGGCCGCAGGCCGTCTCCGATGCGCGTCTCGCCTACGAGGACGAGTCGCTGCCGGAGGACATCAAGACCCTGCTCCTCCGCTCTCTTGCCGACCGTCCCGAGGAACGATTCAGCTCCGCCTCTGACTTCAAGAAGGAGCTCGATCGTCTCCTCTACGGCGGCGCCTACAGCCCCACGACCTTCAACCTCGCACTGTTCATGGATCGCCTCTTCCGTTCGGAAATCGAAACCGAGGAGGAGGACCGCGCCGAAGAAACCGCGATCGATGTGACGCCTTACCTGGCACCGGTCGTTGAGCCGGCGCCGGAGGCTCTGATCGAGGCCGAAACTGACGCCGGTTCCCTGCTGGGGAACCGCAGAGGTCTGTGGATCGGCATCGGTGCAGGCGTGGTGGTTGTCTCAGCCGCCGCGCTCAGTATCTTCATGGCGACCCGCGAGCCGCCGACCCCACCGCTCCCACCGACCCCGACCGCCGCCGAGATCAACGCTCAGCGGCAGACCCAGGAAGATAAGATGCGCGAGCTCGCGCAGGGTCTGGTAGCGGAGATGATGGCCGAAAAAGAAGAGGTTATTCGTAACGAGCTACTCGATCGGCAAATCAAGATCGAAGAGCTTCAAAAGAAGCTGCAGGCGAGCGAGCGACGGGCCACGCAAGGTCGGCTGACCAGTGAAGATCAACGTCGTCGGGAAGAGCTCCAACGCCAAATCGCGGCCGAAGAAGAAGTTCAAAGGAAAAAAGAGGCGGAGCTGGAGTCGGAACGGCAACGTGCGGCCGACGAGGCACGCCGCGAGGCGGCTGCCCTCCAGACCGCGACGGCTGTGGTCGAGGAAGAATTGCGGCTTGCGGCTGCCGCAACTCCGACATCGGCGCCCACCGGATTTTCCGAATCGGCGGCGGGATTCGCAGAAAACCTCGTGGTGGAGCTTTCGGAGCTCGACTCGCTGCCGGTAGTGATCAAGGAGTATGACGTGGACTGGCCGCGAGCCGCTCGTTTCTCGAGGAGCCAGGGCGTCGTGATCGTCCAGGCGACGGTGGACGCCGACGGGCTGGTCGAGAGTGTCACGGTTCTGCGCGCCGATGACAAGGAGTTCGGCATCCCCCAGGCAGTCATGGACGCGGTGATGCAATACCGCTTCAAACCAGGAACCAAGGACGGAGTAGGAGTCAAGAGCCACGCCACGGTCACCAAGGCCTACCGATTCATCGTACGTTAACCAGTTCTCCCCCCGGGTTTCGTAGCAGAGGCCCGCCGGAACGCCCTGTGCCGTCCGAAGAAAACACCCGCTGAGAAGTCAGGAGGAAAAAGAGGCCGGGCTATGCCCGGCCTCATCATCATCTGCGGTTCACCCTGGGTGAACGCTTGTCACCAATTCACACCGGTACTCGGCCGGTGCGCGACGCAGCGGCGGCGCTACTTCTCGACGCGTTCGCGAAGGGTCTTGCCCGGCTTGAAGTGAACATACTTCTTCGCCGGAATCTGAATCGTCGCGCCGGTCGCCGGGTTGCGGCCCGTACGCGCACCACGCTGCTTGGTGGCATAGGTGCCGAAACCGGGAATGGTCACCTTCTCACCAGCGTCGAGCGCTGTCGCGATCAGGCCTGTCCTCGGATGGGCAGAAAAAATCACATCGATGATCTCGGCGGCCTTCCCCTGACTGATGTCGGTCTTCTTCGCAAGCTTCATGGCCATTTCGGTCTTGTTCATAGGAACCTCCTGGTCTTTTTCGTTGTCCCAGTGTGGCGTCATGACACCCCGCTGTCAAGGCCAAATCGCCAGAAAACTCAACATCCACGCTTGTTTTCCAGGCAAACCCGGGGTAGTTTGTGATTCTGGAGGTGCAAATGGATCTCAAGCTGCGAGGCAAACGCGCGCTCGTGACCGGTTCATCCCGCGGTATCGGACGCGCCATTGCGCTTTCATTAGCCGATTTCAAGGTCGATGTCGCCATCAATTATCTCCGCAATCGCACCCGTGCGGAGGAAACCGCCCACGAGATCGAGGCGCGGGGCGTGCGCGCGCTGGTGCTCAAGGGAAACGTCGCCAAGCCCGACCACGTGGAACGTCTTTTCTCGTTGATCGGCGAATCCTGGGGTGGTCTGGATGTCGTCGTGTCGAACGCCGCCTCCGGCGTGTTGCGGCCGGCGCGCGAGCTGACCCTGCACCATTTCGACTGGTCCATGCACATCAATGCGGCAGCCCTGCTACCAATCACCCAGCAGTTCTTGAAGATGGACTCACAGAACGAAAAATCCCTGGTCGCGGTCTCTTCGCTCGGTGCGCTGCGGGCGATTCCCAACTACACCGCGGTCGGTGCGTCGAAGGCCGCGCTGGAGTCGATGGTGCGGCACCTGGCGGCGGAGTTCGCCCCCGAGGGGTTGCGCATCAACGCGGTCTCGGCGGGCACCGTCGACACCGACGCCCTGCTTCACTTTCCGAACCGCGAGGAGCTCCTCGCCGGCGCCCTCGAGCGCACTCCGGCCGGTCGCCTGGTACATCCTCAAGACGTGGCCAACGTGGTCATCTTTTTGTGCACGCAGTATGCGTCCATGATCCACGGCCAGACGCTCATCGTCGACGGGGGGTACTCGATACTGGCGTAGGCGGGAGGATTTCGAATTTCGAATTTCGAATTTCGAATTTT
>JAIVTZ010000148.1:0-7367 GCA_049188105.1 Deltaproteobacteria bacterium
GGCGGCTTCGCCGCCCCTGCCGCTGCCACTCCGGACCTCTGCTGCGGCCCGCGATACGCCGCAATCTGGCGTTCGCAGGCAAACGCCATCTCACGACGCCTCGCGGGCCTCGCGACGAGGCCCTCCGCGACAGCGCCACGCCGACTGGGGGCTCCGGGAGGAAGATATGGATTGGGGGCGGTAAATTCGAAATTCGAAATTCGAAATCTCCCCCGGGATTGGGTGGCTTTCGATGCTACCATCAGGGAAGAAAACCAATCTCAGGACATGTGACGGTTGTGCAGAAGGGGAGGGATCTCATGCCGGAGATCGACAGAAACGGCGTTCGAATCCACTTCGAGGATGTCGGCTCCGGACCGCCGGTGGTGCTGGGCCACAGCTTTCTGTGCTCGGGTGAGATGTGGGCGTCGCAGATCGAGCCGTTGGCCGAACGCTATCGAGTGGTCAACATCGACGAACGCGGCCACGGTCGTTCGGGGAACCTCACGGAGCCGTTCGATCTGTACGACATGGTCGCCGATGTGGTGGCGGTCCTCGACGCGCTCGAGATCGAGCGAGCCGTGTGGGCCGGACTGTCGATTGGCGGCATGGTTGCGATGCGCGCGGCGATCACGGTTCCGAATCGTATCTCGGGCCTCATCCTTGTCGACACCCATGCCGGAGCGGAGACTCCATACAAGAAGGTGAAATATCGGGCGATGGCCCTCGGTGTGAAGACGATCGGGGTCCGGCCGCTGCTGCCCGCGATCTCGAAGCTCATGTTCGGTTCGACGACCCGGCAGCGGAACGCTGAACTGGTCAAGGTCTGGGAGGAGAGGTTCTCATCGGTCGATGTGCGCTCGATGATCCTCGGCCTTGGCGCCCTGGTGCGCCGTGACTCGGTCCTCGATCGGCTGCGCCAGGTTGAGGCTCCGTCGCTGGTCATCGTCGGCGATGAGGATGTGTCGCTGCCACCGCCCTGCTCGAGAGAGATCGCCTCCGCCCTCCCGAACTCGTCCCTGGTGGTCGTGGCCGAATCGGGCCACCTGTCATCGCTCGAGCAACCCGAGGCGGTCACCGAGGCGATGCTGGCGTTTCTGGATGGGCTGGATTGAGGTGCAACAGGAATTTCAGCTCACGTCAGGGTTCAGGGTCCAGGGTCCAGGGCGCAGGTCGCCTTAGATGACAACTTTTCGTCACGAGTCGACAAGTGAATCCCGAACTGTGTGCCCCTGTGCCCTGTGCCCTGCACCCTGACGGGTGGCTGGCAAATTCGAAATTCGAAATCCGAAATTCGAAATCCGATTCGTTTTCGTCAGAAAACGATTCTGATGGGTTCTGCGACGAAGCACAGCACGAATATCGCAATGGTGATCCACCCGATCAGCTGCCGCCGGCGGTCGAGGGGGAGGTCCTCGTCCCACAGCTGCGGGTGCCGGGGATTGAGAACCACGGCGATCACCACCCACAGCCACCAGCCGGGCCACACGAAACCAAGCCC
Source organism: Deltaproteobacteria bacterium (assembly GCA_049188105.1). GTDB lineage: Bacteria > Acidobacteriota > Thermoanaerobaculia > Thermoanaerobaculales > Sulfomarinibacteraceae > Sulfomarinibacter. The sequence goes on from JAIVTZ010000148.1 coordinate 1,481, forward strand.
GGCGAGCATGCCGAGGAGCGGCCAGGCGAGGAGACGGTGCCAACGACCGAAGAGGGCATAGGTGATGTGGCCTCCGTCGAGCTGGGCGAAGGGCAGGAGGTTGAGGAGCGTGACCAGGATGCCGAACCAGGCGGCGACTCCGGTCGGGTGCAGCCACAGCGTCATGTCGTCCCCGAGACCGGGCCGGATGAGGGTCTCGAGGAACCGGTAGATCAGGGGCTCTCCAAACTCGAGGTAGGCGCCTCCCACCGGCGCCTCGCCGACCTCCGAGGCTGCGATGCCGTAGGCCAGGAACGGCACCAGCGCGGCAAAACCGGCGATGGGCCCGGCGGCTCCCACATCGAGCAGCTGTTTCTTGTTTTGGATGGGGTCCTTGATGCGGATGACCGCTCCGAGAGTCCCGATTCCCAGAAAAGGAACCGGGAAGGGAATGAAGAATGGGGGAGTCGCGGTGAGACCGTGTCGGCGCGCTGCGACGTAGTGGCCCAGCTCGTGGCAGCCGAGGATCGTCAGCAGAGGGATCGAAAACTTGAGGCCGGCGAGGTACACCCTGGGGTCGGTGAGGAGTTGGGAAAGGCCGAGACCGGCCATTTCCTCCGGCAGGCCGCCCCAAACGAGGCCACCGACGATAGTGGTGCTGGCAAACGTCAGGGCGAAGAGCAGGATGTGCAGCCAGATTTTGGGCTGATATGTCGGGGGCGCCAAATGAAAGGCCCCGGCGGGCACATCGTCGGGGCCGAGAGGACTGTATGGTTCGGGCGAGGGCACGCTCAGCTCATGTTGCGCAACGCCTTACCGGGTTTGAAACGGATGGTCTTTCCGGGCGGGATCTCGACCTCGCGGCCGGTCTTGGGGTTTCGTCCGATGCCGCGCTTGCGGTCCTTGACCTGGAACACGCCAAAGCCGCGCAGCTCGATTCGGTCGCCGCGCAGGAGAGCGCTCTTCATGCCTTCGAAGAGAGCATTGACCGCTTCGCTCGCCTTGGGCTTTGGAAGATCCGTGGCCTTCATCACCCGCTCGACCAGATCCGACTTGATCATTCACTCCTCCTTCCCCGGAGACACGGGGACTGAAAACTTACCTGGAAGCTCAACCCCTGTCAAGGGTTAGAGATATGCAACCTGATTTGAGCGGAAAAAACCGCCTCCCGCGATCGTCGCGGGAGGCGGTCGATACATCCGTTCGTCCAGGGGAGCTCAGAAGGGCACGTCGTCGGCATCGTCCGGGAAGTTCTGCGCGACCGTGCCGTAATCCTCGCGCGGCGCACCGTTGCCTCCGCCTCCGCGACCGCCCAGCATCTCCATCTCCCGAATGTGGACCTCGGTGCGGTACTTCGTCACCCCATCCACTTCGTACTTTCGGGTGCGGATCTGGCCTTCGATATACAGTTGTTTGCCCTTTGTCACATAGCGTTCGACGACGTCGGCGAGTCCCTCCCACGCCACGAGATTGTGCCACTCGGTGCGGGGGTTTCCATTCTCGTCCTTCGAACGGCGGTCGGATGTGGCGAGCGAAAACGTGGCGAGACGCGTTCCACTGGGGAGCGTCTTGATCTCCGGATCCTGGCCGACGTTGCCCAACAGGATGGCTTTGTTGATTCCCATGATTTGCTCCTTCTCTGCGTGGAAAGGACAGGCGAATGGTAGCACAGCAGCGGCGCAATTCGGCTCCCAAAATTAGGAATTAGGAATTAGGAATTAGGAATTTCGGAAACGCCTCGGGAAACGGCCCGCGTTCACCGGAGGTGCCATTCTTGACATTGTTTGAACTCTGTTCCTCCAGCTCGGCAGGGGGCTTCGGGCAAACAATGTCAAGGGTGGCTCCTCTCGGGAAGCGCGTGCGGAAACGGGAGTGCGGCGGCTGTGCCTGGCTTTTCCCTGGCACCTCTCCTGCCACGGAATCGCCATGTTGCCGCCACCGCCTGGCGCCGTCGGCGGTGGTACCTTTGCCGTCGTGAGTCAGGAGCAGCGCGTCGTTCACCACGCCTCCCGGATGGCGGTGGTGACCCTGTTCTGCAGGATCACCGGGTACCTGCGGGACAAGGCCCTGTTTTCCGTCATCGGTGCGGGCGACCTCTATGACATGTATCGGACCGCCAACCGCATCCCCAACGCCTTTCGCGGTCTCTTCGCGGAGGGAACGCTCCACGCCGCCTTCGTCCCCACCCTGGCGCAGCTGACCGGTAAGGAGGGCGACAAGCGGGAGGCGGTGGAGCTCTTCCGCGGCCTGCTTGCCGTGCTGCTGCTGGTGGTCGGGGTGGTCGTCGCCGTCGGAATTCTCCTGTCGCCGTGGCTGGTGCGGCTGTATGCCGAGGGCTTCTCGGCTACTCCCGGCAAGCTCGAGACCACCGTCCTCATGAACCGGATCATGTTCCCGTACCTCCTCCTGATCTCCCTCGCGGCCCTCCTGCAGGCGGTTCTCAACAGCCACGAACGCTTTCTGCTCGCGGCCGCGACCCCGATGTTTTACAACCTCACGATCACCGTCACCGTGTGGCTCGTGCTGCCGCGATTCGACAACCCGGCGCCGGTGCTTTCGGTCGCGGTCCTGGTGGGCGGATTCCTGCAGTTTGCGGTGCAGGTGCCGGCGGTGCGCCGCCTCGGCTTTTCGCTGAGGCCGCTGTGGAGCGGTTTTCGCAACCTGCAGGTGCGCTCCGTGCTGCTCCTGATGCTGCCCGGCATTCCAGTTCTCGGAATCAACCAGCTCAATCAGTTGATCTCCAACCGTTTCGCCTCGTACATCGATTCCGGGGTGAGCTACACCTATGGCGCCTACCGGGTGACCGAGCTCGTCTTCGGGGCCGTGGTGGTGCAGCTGACGACCGTGCTCCTGCCCCTGCTGTCGCGCGAGCTGAAGGAGGCGCCGGAGCGGGCGTCACGAACCCTCCTCGGCACGGTAACCCTGGTCAGCTTCGTGACCCTGCCCGCGGCCGCGACCATGGCGGTTCTGGCGCGCCCCATCATCGGCCTCCTCTTCGGCGGCGGCCGCTTCGACCTCCAGGACGTGACCATCACCGGAGCAACCCTCAGCGCCTACGCGTTCTCGCTCGTCGGGACGGGGCAGGTCAAGGTGATGGCGAGCGCGTTCTTCGCCCAGAAGAACACCCGCACACCGATGTGGGGCAGCCTGGTGGCGCTGATCATCTTCACCGCGGCCTGCGCGCAATTGGTCGGTCCGTACGGCACCGCCGGTCTCGGATGGGCCAACACCGTCGCGATGACCTGCTTTGCGATCTTCCTCACCGTGCTGTACGGGCGGCGTTACGGCCTCGGCGGCGCCCGTCTCGGCGGGACCCTGGCGGCCGTCGGTCGGCAGCTTGCGGCATCCGGTGTGATGGCGGCGGGTCTGGTTCTCGCACGGCCCTGGCTGGCGGGAATCGACCACACGTCGCTTCACGGTGCGATTCGCATGGCGGCCGTGCTGCTCCCGGCGGGGGCGGTGTACATCGGGTTGGTGACCGTGCTCGGTGGGCGCGAGGTATCGTTGCTGCTGTCGACCGTCAAACGTGGGGGCGATTCATGAGAATGGTGATTCAGCGGGTGTCCCGCGCCGAGGTTCGGGTGGGCGGAGACACCGTCGGCCGCATCGCCGCCGGTCTGGTGGCTCTTGTGGGTCTTGAACGAGGCGACGGCGAAGAGCAGCTCGAGCGTGCGGCCCAACGTCTGGCCACGCTGCGAATTTTCTCAGACGACGACGGCCGCATGAATCGCGGTCTGGACGAGGTCGGGGGCGCGGTGCTCGCCGTTTCCCAGTTCACCCTCGCCGGTTCGATCCGCAAGGGGCGGCGGCCGAGCTTCGAGGATGCCATGGCGGGCGATCGGGCGGCGCCGCTCTTCGAGCGCTTTCTCGACCTGTTGCGCGCCGAGGGCGTGCGGGTTGAAACCGGCGTCTTTGGCGCCCTGATGGACGTCGAGCTGGTCAACGACGGGCCGGTCACGCTCATCTGGGAAGATAGCCGTTAGGTATTAGCTGTTAGGTATTAGGTCATCGCAGGACTCATCCGAACCGGGTCGGTCGGTGGGCGGAAAACCCGGGAATTGAAATCTCTATGGGGTGGGCGGGTGGAAGATCCGAAATCTGAAATTTCCGCAGGCGGAGCCAATACCTAATACCTAATACCTAATACCTCATTCGATGTTCGCTTCTTGCCACACGAGCCAGAAGTCCTCGGCCTCCTCGAGCTGGTCGAGAGTGGCGAGGAACTGGTCATCGGTGTTCAGGGCCGTGCGGTAACCCTCGTCGAGCCCGAGCGTCGCGTTGAGGACTTCGACCTGAATTCCCAGGGATACGTCGGAGATATCCTGTGGCGTGCCCTTGAGCTCCTCGAGGTGCTCCTCCGACAGAACCTCGTGCTCGCCCAGCCAGGCCCAAAATCTATTCAAGACCTCCTCATCGACCGCGAAGGCGCGACCCATGGCGGCCTGCTCATCCTCGGGGACGTCCTCGAGGAGCTCGACTCCAAAACGGAAGAAAGCCGAGCTCCCGTAGAGCCGGGCGAGAATCTCCGATAGCGTCCTCGAGCTGAAGACGACGTCAGGCGTGATGCCGCCGCCGCCGAGCACGGTTCGTCCGGCGTCGGTCGCGTAAATGTCCTCGCCGTTTGAACCGTCGTTGCCGTTGCGGTGGGTGATGTAGTCGATGAACGAGTCGTAATCACGCTGAATCGATCGGCCGGAAGGCGTGTAGTAGCGCGCGGTGGTCAGGGCGAGACCGGTGTCGCGCACGGTGAACACGGTCTGCACCAGGCCCTTGCCCCAGGTGACTTCCCCCAGGACGAGACCGCGGTCGTGGTCCTGGACCGCTCCGGCGACGATCTCCGACGCCGACGCCGAGCCCTCGTTGACGAGGATCAGCAGCGGCCCTTTGAATGGCTCGTCGTGGCCGGGCGCCACCAGGGTGGTGTGGCTCGACGGGGTCCGTCCACGGGTGGTGACGATGAGATCACCCTTGGCGAGGAACGCGTCCGAAACGCCGATGGCGGCGTCCAGCGACCCGCCGGGGTTGTTTCGAAGGTCGAAGATCAGGCTCTCCATCCCCTCCGACTCGAGGCGGTCAATGGCCTCGTGGACCTCGCGCGTGCTCGACGAGGTGAACTCCGAGAGGCGAATATATCCGACCTCGGGCCGGACCATGAACGCGAAGCGCACCGTGGTTTGCGGGATGCGGGTGCGCGTGATTTCCACCGTGAACGTTTCGGAAAGCCCCGGCCGGTCGATCGTGAGCTCCACCGTCGTGCCTTCGGGACCGCGAACAATGTCGACAACGTCATCGAGGCTCAGGTCCTCGGTGGCCTCGCCCTCGACGGCCGAGATGATGTCTCCCGTCCGCAGACCCTTGGCTGCGGCCGGGGTGCCCGCCATCGGCGCGATCACCGTGATCTTGCCATTTCGGCGAGAGATGATGATGCCGACGCCGTAGAACGAGCCCTCCTGGCGCGACCGCATTTTGTGGAAGGTGCGGGGATCGAGATAGTTCGAATGTGGGTCGAGGACCTCGAGCATGCCGGAGATGCCGTCGTACACGATGTCGGCAGGGTCCTGTTCGGTGGGCAGCCACTCGAGCAGCAAATTGACCACCCTGGACGCGCGGACCATGAGCTGGGTTTCTTCGTCGGCCACCGAACGTTCGCCGAAGAGCGCGCCGGCGGTTGCCCCGCTGAGAAGCACAACGAGGGCGATAACGATCGGGTTGAATCTCATTTTTCTCTGGTTCATCGTGATCCCATCGGTAGATCGGCCCGTCTCGAGGCGGGCGCGTACCCAAGTGTAACCCGCTCTGACGTACGAATACTCCGACGCCCGGGTTTCTCGAAAAGGGGTGCCCGTTTCCGTGCCCGCCGTCCGCGGTCTTCGCCCGCGGCCACGCGTTCTCGGTCGACGTCTCCTCC
>JAIVTZ010000149.1:0-7351 GCA_049188105.1 Deltaproteobacteria bacterium
ATGTTGAGGAGCTGATTGAACCGGCCACAACCTACCGGCGCCACATGCGAGTGTCATCCACGCCCTCGACTGCAAGATGTAAACACGCCTACCGAACGTGCCTGAAGGGTGCCACGTTCACATTTGTTGATTTGTCGCCCAGGGTTGGGGCAACGAACAAATGTGTAAATGTGTACGTGGCACCCATGCGAGACCCAAAGTCAAAAAAGTGATACGTGGCACCCATGAAGCACGCGAGACCTAAAGTCATAAAGTGATACGTGGCACCCATGCGTGTCATGATGGTCCTATGGAGAGCAAGGAGTTTGGTTACCGAAGGCTACCTGTCATCGACAAGAAGGTTCTGCGCCTGGGTCTAGCCTGCAACTTCGGGATCGACGCGGCGGGAGTCGAGTGGGCGCTGGGCGAAGGCGGCATGCAGTACGTCTTCTGGACACCGAGACAGAAGGTCGCAACCGAGGTCCTGCGCCGCGCCCTGAAGAGGGATCGCGATCGGTATGCCGTCGCCACCGGGCCAACCACGGCCCTGTGGTCCGGCAACCTGCGTCGCTACGTCGACAAGGTGCGCACAACGCTGGACATCGACCAGATCGACGTTCTGCAGATGTTCTGGCTCGGCAAGACCTCGAGGTGGGCGCCGAGAATCGTGGCCGAGCTCGAGTCACTCAGGGACGAAGGGGCCGTCAGGGCCATCGGCATCTCGCTCCACGATCGGAAGCGCGCCGCGGAGCTCGCCCGCAGCTCGCCCCTGGACCTGTTGATGATCCGCTACAACGCCGCCCATCCGGGCGCCGAGCAGGACGTTTTCCCGCACCTGCCCGAGGGCCGCCACACCGTGGTCTCCTACACCGCGACGTGCTGGCGGTACCTGCTGCGCCGGCCCAAGGGATGGCGGGGACCGATGCCGACGGCGGGCGACTGCTACAGATTCTGCCTCAGCTCGCCCCACGTGGACGTGACCCTGACGGGCCCGGCGAGCTTGGAGCAGCTTCAAGAGAACCTCATGGCCCTCGACAGAGGACCGCTCTCGGTAGAGGAAATGGCGATGTTCCGGGAGCTGGGGCCGCTGGTCAAGGCGAGGGGATACAGCTGGATTTGATCCCCAGCGGTGCCACGTGAGCCTTATGCATAATTTGGACAATGCGGGTGGTGACATAGCCTTGGCCTTGACCAATCCAGCGACACCCAGGTGGTCTGGTGGCTCTCCCATCGGAAATGAACTGACAAGTCCGATCTGGAAGGCGTATCCTTCAAGACCCGGGAGGAACCATGTCAATACAACAAGGCTCGCGACGACTCTTCGTACTGATCGCGGTGCTGGCGGTGGTGACTGCCTGCGCGGCGCCGGACCCACAGACCGAGGCGACGATCACACAGGAAGCCGTCCAGATCACGCCTGCGATCGATTCGCTCGTCACCACCCAGTGGCTGAGCGATCACCTCGACGATCCTGATCTTGTGGTGCTCGACTGCACCGTCAAGGTGGAGCAGGGCGAGGACGGGGGCCTTCACATCGAAAGCGGCCGGGTCGGCTATGAGGCGGGTCACATCCCGACCGCCGGGTTTGCCGACCTGATGGGCGAGCTGGCCGACGCCGACAGCCCCTACAAATACGCTGTGCCGACATCGGAGGAGTTCGCCGCAGTCATGGGCGCACTAGGCGTGGGAGACGACACGCGAGTTGTGCTCTACGACGCGAGTATGACGGCCTGGGCCGCCCGGGTCTGGTGGATGTTGCGGTGGGTCGGCTTTGATCGGGCCGCGGTGCTCGACGGCGGATTGGGGGCCTGGACCGCCGAGGGTCGTCCGCTGTCGACGGAGCCGGCCGACAAACCAGCGAGGGTGCTCACCCCCGCGCCGCGACCGGAGCTGATCGCCGACCGGGACGAGGTCTTCGCCGCCATCGGCGACGACTCCGTGACCCTGATCGACGCCATGCCCGAGCCCCACTTCCGTGGCGAGATGACCATGTACGCCAGGCCCGGCCACATTCCGAGCGCAATCAACGTCTCCGTCATGGCGCTGCTCGACGAGACGGGCCGCTACTGGTCGGATGACGAGCTGGCGGCGTTGTTTGATGGTGACCGCGCCACCCGCGCCATCACCTACTGCGGCGGCGGGATTGCGGCGTCGTCGACTGCCCTGGTGATGACCCGGCTCGGCTTCACCGACGTCGCGGTCTACACTGCTTCGCTCCAGGAGTGGGCCGCCGACCCCGACAACCCGATGGAGGTCGAGGCACCCTGACGGAGGCGACCGGTTGACCTCTCGATTGACGGCCACGAGAGCGCCGCCGTGTCGCATACAGCGGCCGCCGAGAAGCCTCATGCGCGCCACGTACACACTTCCACACTTGTCGGCCCGTCAACTTTGGCGTGAGATCGCGGCGTCGAGGTGGTCGAGCCGATTCTTGAACTCGGCATCTTCGCGCTCGAGGCGAACCCCTTGTTGTGCCACTTGTTGACTGAGTTAGGGTGTTTGTCGAGCAGGGCGGCGATGTCGGGCAGTAGACGTGATAAATCGCACCGTAAAGAAACAGGCGGGGATGTCGTGGCATGAGATTGCTCCCATGCGCAGACGGGACAAAACGATTCCACTCAGTTCCCATCACGATTCAACAAGTGTGAAAATGTGTACGTGGCACCCATGCGGTAATACAAACGTCGGGCGCACGCGGCACCCATTTAGGAAAACTTTACCTACTTGACACGGGGCTTCTAACGGGTGGCACCCATGCATGGCACCCATGTTTTGTGGCACCCCTCAGGCCTAAGCCTTGCGCGCCGCCTCCATCGCCGCCTTGACCCTTTTGGCCGTCATCGGCATCCGGTAGACGTGTGCCCCCACCGCATCGAAGACCGCGTTGGCGACAGCCGCACCGACAACGACAATTGCCGGTTCTCCTCCGCCCTGGGGCGGGTCGTTTCTTGCGTCGATGATGACCGTCTCGATCTCAGGCAACCAGGAGAAACGGGGGATCTCATAGCTGTCGAAGTTGGTGTCGAGCACCTCGCCGCCGGAAAAGCGCACCTCTTCGGCCAGGGCATAGCCGAGCCCCATGGTCAGGCAACCCTCCATCTGGATGGTCGCGCCTTCCGGATTGATGGCCAGGCCCATGTTCTGGGCGCAGACCAGCCGCTTCACCCGGATCTTCCCCGTGCTCGCGTCCACCGCCACCTCGGCCGCCAAACCCACGTAGGTGCCGGCGTCGATGCCCAACGCCACCCCCTGACCGCGCCCGCTCGGCGCCGGCGCCTTCTTCCAGCCAAAGGTCGAGGCGGTGGTTTCGAGCACCTGCCGCATCTTCTTGTCGGCCAGGTTGCCCAGCCGAAAGTCCACCGGGTCCATGCCGGCCTGCGCGGCGAGAATGTCCACGTGTGACTCACGGGCAAAGGTGTTGGTGTTGTTGCCCGGCGCCCGCCAGGCGCCGGTGGCGAAGGGGTGGGTCCCCGGCCCGCCACGCCACCCGCCCGGTGCCGCCACGGTGCGGTGGTTGGGAATGTCGTAGAAGTGATCGGCGCCGCGGGCGCCGGCGAAGTAGGTTGTGTAATCCCAGTAGGCGATGCGGCCACCCTCACCGACCCCGGCATCGATCTTCACCACCGCCGCTGGCCGGAAGGTATCGAAGAAGAACTCCTCGGCCCGCGACCACGCGACCTGCACCGGCAGCCCGGTCTTCTTCGCAAGCCGCGCCGCCTCGATGGCCTGCTGGTTATAGGTCTTGCCGCCGAAGCCGCCGCCCACCAGCGGCGGGATGATCCGAACCTTCTCCTCTGGGAGCCCGAGCGCCTCCGCCGCCTGCGACCGCAGCGGGAAGGGTGTCTGCGTCGATGCCCAGATGGTGCAGCGGCCGTCAACGAACTCCGCCACCGCGGTGTGGGTCTCAATGGGCGCGTGCGCCACGTAGCCGTCGAGGTAGGTCGCGGAGACGGTCGCGGTCGCCGCCGCAGTGCCGGCGGCCAGATCGCCGCCCCGATCCAACACTTCACCCGCAGGCGCCACCTTCACCAGGTGGTCGAAAATTGAGTCTTCATTGAGATTGAGCTCGGGGGTCTTCCATTCCGCCTTGATGCGGCTGATCGCTCGTTCCGCGCCGTCCGGGGTCGCGTGCAGCACCGCGATGATGTCGCCGTCGCGCACCACCGACGCACCTTTGACAGCTTCCACACCCGACGCGTCCACGTCCACCAGGGTGGCTCCGTGCGCGGGCGGGCGCAGCAGCCGTGCGTAGACCATGCCATCGCGGCGGATGTCGCCGGAAAACTCCGCGCGCCCCGTCACCTTCGACACCGCGTCCAGACGGTTCACCGGCCGACCGACGGTGGAGAAGTCCTTGACCGACTCGAGAACGGCCTTGCGGTCGAGCCGGCGCGCTATGGTCTTTCCTTTTGCAAGATCCGCGTAGCTGACCGAGCGTGACGAATCTCCGGAAACGGCCACCACGCCATCGGAAACCGTCAGCTGCTTTCGCGGCACCGCGAGCCGCTCCGCAGCCAGCTCCAGCAACACCTCCCGCGCTTCCGCCGCGGCGGCACGCAGAGGCGGGCCGAAGAACCTCGTCGTCATGGAACCGAAGGTGCCCATATCCCACGGACAGAGATCGGTGTCCCCCATGACCATGTCCACCGTCTCGAGTGAGACTTCGAGCTCGTCGGCCAGCATCTGGGCGAGCGACGTCACCACCCCCTGGCCCATCTCGATCTTGCCAGTAAAGCAGCTCACCCGTCCGTCCTCGCCGATTCGGAGGAAGGCGTTGAAGTCATTCGGAAGCTGGCGTCCGAACCGCCGCCGCGCCGGCGCCTCCTGGAGAGCGAGGAGGTCGTTGGCCGACACCGTGACCACGATGCCGCCGCCGAAAATTTTGAGGAACTTCCGCCGGCTGACTTCGGACGGCCGGTCGATGCCCAGGTAGTCGAGAATCTCGTCCCGGTAGCGGGTCATGACCGCACCCCCTTCCGCATCTTGGCGGCTGCCGTCTGCACCGCCTTGACGATGCGCACGTGTGCCCCACAGCGGCAGAGATTGTCCTCCATGTGGTCGAGGATCTGCTGCCGCGACGGACTCCGGTTCTCCAGCAGCAGCCCGTAGGCGCTGAGGATCATTCCCGGCGTGCAGAAGCCGCACTGCAGCGCGTCGTGCTCGACGAAGGCGGCCTGCACGGGGTGCAGTGAGCCGTTGCTTACCAGACCCTCGATGGTCACCACCTCTTTGCCGGCCACATCCTGGACCGGGAGATGGCAGGAGCGCACGGCCTTGCCGCCCACCAGGACCGTGCATGAGCCGCAGAAGCCCTCACCACAGCCGAACTTTGTGCCGGTGAGACCGAGCTCGGTGCGGAGGACCCACAAGAGCATTCGGTCACCGGCCACGTCGAGCGAGGTGTCCTTGCCGTTGAGGGTGAATCGAATGGATTTCATGATGGCATCCCCCGATTTTCGATATCTGTTGCCGACAGCCTATCACCTGCCGGAAGGATCCGTGGCCAGCTCACTCCTCCACCGGTAGGAACCACTAGGGTGGTCTAGGATGCCACGTTTTGCATTGCGGGAACGCAACAATGCAAACGTGGCGTGCGCCGAGCAAAGCTCGGGGAAGGGGGAAGAGATGACGTGAGATGAGTCGTTTCGGAAACCTTCCGAACAGATCCTGCGGGTCGAATCCCGCCCGGGTAAGGCCGGCCACCGCCCGGAAGCGAGTCTTGCGTGGCGCTCGGGTAACCGCCGCTGCGAAGCGTAGACAGCGAAGATGTAGGCCGTGTGATTGAGCCCCGAAATTCGCTAATCGTGGGAGCCGACGCCGTGTCACGAGCGGAAGGCAACATCGCGGGCGCCGAATGGCCTGGCGCTCCGGTCCCACCGGGGTCTGATGTGAGCAGGGCATGCACCGAAACCGACACCGGATTCATCATCGAAACCGACGCCGGGCCGGTCACGGTGGCCACCACCGACCACACCGAGTGGGACGACTTCGGAGACCACGAGCTCGCCGTCGGGGACATGGTGAAGGTCGAAGGCTGCTGGGGCGGTGATGTCCTCGTCGCCGAGGAGGTCGAGCTAAAGATGGAGGCCAAGCTCCGGCGCGCTGCCTAAAGCCTCAGAAGGCGAAAGCCACCGAGAAGGAGGCCTCCTTGCGGCTCAGGGTTGCGTTAAGTCGGGTCTTCGAGTCCGCGGGCAGAAAGGCGTCGTGGACGAAAATGGCCACGAAGTTACCGAGAGCGGCGCCGAAAAGTACATCTGAGGGCCAGTGCTTGCCGCCCTCCACGCGGGCCCAAGCGGTGCCGGCCGCGATCACCCTGAACGAGGTCTTGAGCGTGACGCGCCACCCGTTCGACAGGCTCGGAATTTGGTCCACATTCCTACAGGCGAGGGTCGCTCTCGTGAACGCCTGCGACGAATGCCCCGAGGGAAAGCTCCGATTGTCTGACCCGTCCGGTCGTTCACGCCCCGTCGCGGATTTGAGGCCGCTGGTGAGCAAATTGTTTACCTGGACCGCTCCGAACTCGAGCAGCAGCCTTTCGGGTTTCCACTCCCACGCGCCCTCGCCGTTCGGCACCGCGAGCGCGGTTCCAACCATTGCCACCGTGGTCATAGTCTTGAGATTGTCGCTGGCCTCGATCGCGTCTTCTGTCGAGCCGAAGACGGGTGTGTTCTCGACCGCCCAATCGGAGATTTCCCGGTCCCAATCGTCGATGCTGACGACGCCGGCGCCGATCAGGGGGACCCAGGTTCCGCGGCTCGTGAGGGCGTTCATCGTCGCCTGCTTCCATCGCGCGCCGCTCGGCCAATAGTCGCCGGCGTTCAGGTCGCGTTTCGCCGACGCACATCCTTGCAGCACCAAAACGCCGAGAAAAAGCACCACGGTTGCCGGGGGAAAAGGTGTCCTCATGACCTGAGGCCTCGATTCTACCCTGCCGGTGGGCGTCACTGTCGTTTCGGACTCCCGGTGTTGATCCTGGAACTTCGGATGCGTCCGGGACTCTCACTGGGCGAACAGGGGCGGAACGAAAGGAGTCGAGAATGCGCAACCAGCCACGGAACCATAAATTGGGACAATCCACCGCAGTCCTTTTCGCGGCGGTCGTGACTGCCGCGGTCATGATGTCGGGCGCCCCTGCGGTGGCCCTCGAGACCGGTGTCTGCCGGATCGAGGTCCTGGTCGACGGCCATCCGCTGACCGAGTACGCCGCCCGAGGCACCACCTACATCGAGGCGCTGCGCGGTCGCGAGTACGCTCTGCGCCTGACGAACCTGATCGATCGCCGAATCGCCGTGGCCCTCGCCGTCGACGGCCTCAACTCGATCGACGCCGAGACGACCTCTGCGGCGAAGGCCAGCAAGTGGGTACTCGGACC
>JAIVTZ010000150.1:0-7284 GCA_049188105.1 Deltaproteobacteria bacterium
CGAGCTCGAAGCTCCGGCTGAAGATCTCCCGTGCGGAGAGGTCGAACGCGCGGACGACGGCGACCAGACCGCGCTCCACCAGGCGCGAGTCGTTGACCGCGTACACCGTGCGATCGTCGTAGTTGTACGCGAGGCCCGGCGACCGGCACGCGGCGCGGGCGCCGTAGAACGCCCCGTTGGGCATCAGGTACCAGTCGTAGAGCTGCCAGTAGGTCTCCGGCCACGCCGAGTTGAGCATCCACTGGATGACCCCGGTCGCCAGGGGGCGGTTGACCGCAAAGCTCTCGAACATCGGGCGGATCGCCTCGTAGCTCGCGGCCTGCGCTTTGAAGAGGAACTCCTCGACCGAGCCCGACGGACCGTAGCGCCGGTTGAGGGCCTCGACGTAGCGGTCCATGTCGTCGAATCTGCCGCGCCCGCAGTGGTAGTCCCAGACCTCGTCGATCGGCCACAGATGATCGTCCGGAATCATCCGCCGCACGCTCTCGAGCGGCGGCGGCTGCGGACCGGGACCGGTCTCGGTGTTGAAACCGTAGGCGCCGCCGTGCTCGCGGTCCTCCCACCAGTAGACCGGCGGCACCCAGTCGTAGGGGCCTCGCATCTTGACCCCGCTCGGCCCGCTGACCTCGGACTCCAGCCAGCCGCAGGAAACCAACGGCGGCCGCGTCGGGTCGACCTCGGCCATCACCGTCTCGTATCGCCGCTCGAGGTCCGGATGGGGCAAAAGGTCGCTCGCCAGCACCCAGGTGAAGATGCTCGCGTGGTTGCGGAGGTAGCGCACCTGGTCGGCGAGCGACGCCGCCACAAGGTCCATCTCCGCAGGCTCCAGCACGCCGCCGTAGTCCTTGCTCACCTTTTTGCCCAGACGGCCCTCCCACTCCCACTGGCAGCTCCAGCCCGGCATGATGAGAACGCCCTCGCGGTCGGCCGCGTCGTAGAGGTGGTGGCTCGAGCCCCAGAACCCCTCGAGTCGAATCGTGTTGAGGCCCATCTGCTTGACGTAGGCCAACTGGGCGTCGATCTTCTCCGGCGTATCGGCGAGCAGCAGGTCGTCGACCCAACCGCCGCCGCGGATCAGCACCGGCTCGCCGTTGACCGTGAAGCCGCGGTGACCCTCGTCGTTGAGGTAGGTGCCGAACTGGCGAATGCCGAAGGTGGCCTGCGCAGAGTCGGAGACCCGGCCACCCACCTCGGCGGTCATCGTCACCGAGTACAGATTGGGCTCACCGAGGGTGTGGGGCCACCACAGCCGAGGAGCGGCAAGCATCAGATCGTCGTAGTCCTCGGGGGTGAACCACACAAGCTGCGATCCGTGTGGCGCGAGGATGACGTCGGCGGCGAACGACACGTCTTCGATCCGGCCGCTCACCGCGGTCTTCACCTCGGCATCGCTGTGGTTCCTGACCACCACCGACACCTTGATTCCCGCCGACTCCAGGGTCTCGAGGTCGACCTCGGTCTGCACCGCGACATCGTCGAGGGACACGTCCCCGGTGAGGCGGAGATCTACCGGCCGCCAGATCCCCATGCTCTCGTCCGGCGGACGTGGGTTCCAGTCGACGAAGCCGATCGTGAAGTCGCCGGGATCCGGTGGAAAGACCTTGACGGCCAGGACATTCGGACCCGAGATCAGGTGACCGCTGACGGCGACCTCATGGACGCGGAACGCGCCGATGATCTCGCTCCGGCCCGCCAGCTTCTCGGTGTTGAGCCAGATCTCGGCCGAGTAGTTGATCCCGGCGAACTGCAGCCGCGCGACCTTGTCAGCCTCCGACGCAGAGACCTCGAACTCGGTCCGGTACCACCACGGCCCCTCGAAGTCCTCGGTGTCGACATCGTCGAGATTGGTCCCGCGGTAGAGATCCGGATAGAGACCGTTCGCGACCATCGCCGCCATCGGGGTCGCGGGAACCCGGCTCGGGTACCAGCCGCTGACGTCATAGCCCGCACCGGAAACCTCCGCACCATCGCCGGCCACCGCCGCCACCGCCTGCAACGACCAACCGTGGGCCAGCGTCCTCGAGGTCGTGACCGGTCCTTCGGGTTGCGCACACGCGATGCCGAGCACCACCAACGCCGCTGCGATCGGAAATCGAAACATCGTCGCGCAGTATAAATCAAAGATCGGCGGCGGACTCGATCCTCGATGGACATCACACTGTCCGGTCGGTCCTTGCCGAACCTTTTGAGGTAGAGGTGCTCAATGAACTGCCTGAGCGGCATTTTCCAGGGCTCCTGACGGTGGTTGTCCTTTTGGCCGAGCTTTTTCGGGTTCATCCCCAGCTCACGAGCCATCTGGACATGGGCGTGGGACAGGTGGTGACGCTTCCGCGCGTCGATCCAGGCCTGCATCTTCTGATTCGGTTTCTTTTTCTTTTTTCCCATTCGACCCACCTCATCCACTGTTGGTAGCCAACCGACATTCTACCCAACAACTCGCTGCTGCGGCAGGAGAAGATTGCCGAAGAAAGGACGGAGCATTCACCTGTTGCCGTGAGCCTTGCACCTCCCGCGGATCGGAGCGAGAATACTCGCCATGACGACTATTCAATACTCCGCGACCCCACGATCCGTTGAAGACCTCGAGGCATTCCAAGAGCTGCGCTCCCGCGCTTCCGGCAAGCTCGGCCGCCTGCCACCAGAGATGATGGCGACGCACGTGCTGGCCGTGACAGCGGGCGCCGACTGGCCGGTGCAGAGAGCCGCCCTGGACGCCGTGATTCGGCGCCTCGCCTTCGCGCGGCGCGACGCACTCGAGGTAGCGTCACGTCCCCGCGGCCGCATCGGCCTCGGGCTCTATGGGACCCGCCGTCACGGTGACGGGGCACGACCATACCGGAGTCTTCTCGCCGCGGTGGCGCCTCTCGTCGGAAGCTGCGACTGCAAGGACTTCCAGAAGGGTGGGCTGGGTCTCTGCAAGCACCTGCTTGTGGCTCTTGAAGATTTGGCGTCGAAGCCCGGAAAATGGGAGCGGGCGGTCGCAACCGGAACGGAGCTGGCGATCCGGGATGCCCGCCTCGTGTGGGACCCGGTCCGACCGCTCACCGGGCCGGGCGACTGGCTGGATCGGGTGGCGTGGGCGCCGGGCGCTAACGGTCATGGAGGCGACAGGCGCCTGCCCGGCATGGTCCCGCGCTGGTTCGCCTCCAGAGCAGACGACACCTGGCATCTCGCCAAGGGTGCGCCCGATGACCCAGAGGAACGCCTGGCTCTGGTCGACGCCCTACGCCGGTTCGTCCGGCGGCGTGACGCCGACCCTGGAACGATGCCCTGCGACCCAGCGCTCGTGCCGTTGCTCGATGTGGAGCGCCGGCGGCTCGGCCGGCTTCTGGACGGCGCCGTCATCAACGCCACGATGGAGTCGGAGCTGGGGACGATGAAGAGGCCGCTGTATCCCTATCAGCGGGAAGGAACCGCGAGATTTCTCGGCGCCGGGCGGTTGCTCCTCGCCGATGACATGGGCCTCGGCAAGACCGTTCAGGCGATTGCGGCCTGCCACGTGCTGTGGCACCGCGGCGAGGTGAAGCGGGGCCTCCTGGTGGTGCCCGCCCCACTCAAGTCGCAGTGGGTCCGGGAGTGGCAGCGATTCTCTGATGCACCGGTGGCGGTGGTCGACGGCTCCCCATCCCAACGGGAGGCAATATACCGCACATGCCGCCACGGTTTCCTCATCGCCAACTACGAGCAGGTGTTGAGGGACCTGACCCTCATGCACCGCTGGGCGCCCGACATGATGGTCCTTGACGAGGCGCAGCGAATCAAGAACTGGGCCACCAAAACGGCGGCCTACGTCAAGCAGCTCCAACCCAAGTACCGGCTCGTGCTCACCGGCACCCCGATGGAGAATCGCCTCGACGAGCTGGCCTCGATCATGGACTGGGTGGACGAACGGGCACTGGAGCCCAAGTGGCGCCTCGCCCCATGGCACGCCACCTTGTGCGACGGCACACAGGAGGTCGCCGGCGCGCGCAACCTCGACACCCTCCGCACCAGGCTTGCCGGCACCATGGTGCGCCGGCTGAGGAGGGAGGTTCTCGGCCAGCTGCCGGCGCGCACGGACACGAGGACCCCTGTCGAGCTGACGCCGGCCCAGCGCATGGAGCACGACGATCTCAATCAGCCCATCGCCTCCCTCCTCAGCAGGGGCAGGACGCGTCCCCTCACCCAACCGGAGTTCCTCAGGCTGATGCAGCTCCTCGCCACCCAGCGCATCATCTGCAACGGCCTGGCCCAGCTCCAGTTCAAGGAGGTGTGGCCGACCTTGCGGGAAATGGACAGACCACAGGAAGCCGTGCTGCACGGACTGGACAGCCCGAAGCTCCTCGAAATGCGGGAGCTGGTGAGGCAGCTCGTTCTCGACGGCGGGCACAAGGTGGTCGTGTTCAGCCAGTGGCGGCGGATGCTGCAGCTGTCAAGCTGGGCGGTCTCCGACCTCCTCGACGATTCGGGTCTGCGCAGCGCGTTCTTCTCCGGCGACGAGAGCCAAAAGCGACGCACCCAGAACATCGTCGACTTCCACGACGATCCGACGCTGGCGGTGCTCTTCTCGACGGACGCCGGCGGTGTCGGCCTCAACCTTCAGCGAGCGGCCTCCTGTGTGGTGAACCTCGAGCTGCCGTGGAACCCCGCGGTGTTGGAGCAACGTATCGGACGAGTCCATCGCCTGGGGCAGAAGCAACCGGTCCAGGTATACAACCTTGTCAGCGAGCAGGGCATTGAGGCCCGCATCGCCGGCCTTGTCGATGATAAGCAGGCGCTCTTCACCGGGCTCTTCGACGACAAGAGCAACGAGCTGAAGTTCAGCGGATCGGGGCGCTTCCTGGACAAGGTGGAGCGGCTGGTGGAGCCGGTGCAGGTGCCTGATCTCGGCGAACCGGACGAGACCATTGATGAAGTCGTGCCGCCCGAGCGCCGCGAGGCGCCGGCCGCCGAGGAGCAGGTCGTGACGCCCCCTCCACCGACCGAGCGACAGACGCCCGGCCGGCCCGCTGTCCCCCGAACGACGGTTGCTCCCGACCAGCAACCCGCCTCTCCGATCCTCGAAGGCTCTCAGATCCAGCAGCTCTTCGCCGGCATGCATGTGGAACGCACCGAGAATGGAGGTCTCAGGATCGAGGCGCCTCCCGAGGCGGCGGGCGCGCTGGCCGCGATGTTCCAGGGCATGGCGGACCTACTGGCTACGGCGGCGAGCCCTGCCCCGCCGGAGGAGTAGACCGGGCGCCGGTTGGAACACTGCGATGTACACGTCATTCGACACCGACACGGCGCCGCGGGGGTCCGCACACCGGCCCGCCAGGCGTGCGAAGCCAACCCCAAAAGGGCCTTTCGGCGGGAGCTTCTACGCTGGTGTGATCTGGTTGGCGCGCTTTACCTTGTGGCTGCGTCGGACGGTGGGGCGCATCGCGCCGATCTGCGCAGCCTCCTCCAGCTATCCCCCGCTACTGCCGCCCAGATCCCATACCTGCTTGGATAGACCGCTTTTCTCACCAGCTTTCTTGGCGATTCTCATGCGCCCGCTTCATTGTCGGGGTTCGACTCGGCGTTGACGACGGCGAGGATCTTGCGGCCGTAGCTGCTCGCCTTCGCCGGACCGATACCGGCGACGTCGAGGAGCTCTTCCTCGTCGACCGGCCGGGCGCGGCAGATGGCGGCCAGGGTGCGGTCGCCGAGGATCCGGAAGGCCGGAACCCGGCGGCGCCGCGCCTCTTCGAGGCGCCACTCGCGCAGCTTCTCGAAGAGCAGGGTTTCGGCCTCGTCGAGGGGCGCCTGGTGCTTTGCGACCGTCGTCGCAGCGGTCTTGGCCCGCGCTCGCCGCTTCCGCGGTGGCGCCGCGACCTCCTTGACCACCAGAACTCCGTCCACGTCGTTCCTGTCGGCAAGACGGCCCGGACGGGTCAGCCACACCCGTTGGAAGCGGATCGTGCGACCGCCCTTCTCGAAGGAGTCCGCAAGCACCTCCACCAAACCGGCACGCACCAGTCCGTCGAGGAGGAGCTCGAAACTCTTGCGCTCGAGACCTTCGTCCTCGGCCGCCTGGCGGTGGAGCTGACCCGAGGTCAGCCCGTCCCGCTCCCGCAAGAGATCGAGGGCCGCGGCAAGCACTTCGATCTCGGTGCCCTCCGGCTTCCGGAAGCTGTTGACCAGACAGTCGCCGGGTGCACACTGATCGCAGGTTTCGCACACTTCGCCCGAATCGTGCTGATCGCCAAAGTGGCTCACCAGGTGCAACATGCGACAGCCCCGACCGGAAGCGAAGGAGGTCATCCGCTCGATTTGTTCGTGCCGGTGGGCGAGCTGCGTCTCGTACGGCGCCCGCCAGTCCGGCCGGCCGCGGGTGGCGTTTTCCTCCGGGTCCACCAACGCCCCACGGTGGATCCACAGCTTCTCGAGCGCGGTGGCAAAAACATCGTTGTCGAGACCGAGCTCGGCTCGGAGCTCTTCAGCGGGTCGGGGCTGCCCGGACAACGCACCGTAGACCTTCGCCAGCACGCCCGGTTCCGGGTAATCACGTCCGAGAAAGAACTCGTGCGTCCGGCGGTCGGCCCAGGAGTACAGCAGGATGGCGCGCGCCGGCCCGCCGTCGCGGCCCGCTCGGCCGATCTCCTGATAGTAGCCCTCGAGCGTCCCCGGCATGCCGGTGTGGATGACGGTGCGGATGTCGGGCTTGTCGATGCCCATCCCGAAGGCGATGGTCGCGACGATCACCTCCACATCTCCATGCTGGAACGCGCGCTGGGCCCGGTCGCGGGCGGCGGAGGCCATGCCGGCGTGGTACGCCGCCGCCGGGAAGGCCCCGTTCAGCTCGGCGGCGAGGGCCACCGTCTCCTTCCGGGTCGGCGAGTAGACGATCGCGGGACGGCGGCCTGCATCCTCGAGCACGCGCCGCACCAGCGCTCCCCGTGCGGACGGCTTTGCCTCCACGACCTCGACGGCGATGTTGGTGCGGCGGAAGCCGTGGATGAACTGTTTCGCCTCGGGTATCGCCAGCTGCTCGACGATGTCCCGTTGCACCAGGGGCGTGGCGGTGGCGGTGAGGGCGATGACGGGCGCCGGACGGAGCATCGGCAGACGCTCGGACAGCATCCGGTAGTCGGGGCGAAAGTCGTGGCCCCAGTGGGAGATGCAGTGCGCCTCGTCGACCGCGATCAGGACCGGCGGCCGTTTGGCCAACATCTCTGGGAAGCCCGGCACCGCGAGCCGCTCCGGGGCCATGAAGAGGAAGTCGAGCTTGGAGTCGAGATAGTCGCGGCACACCACCCTCGAGGCCAGCCGGTCGCGGCCCGA
>JAIVTZ010000151.1:0-7279 GCA_049188105.1 Deltaproteobacteria bacterium
CGATTTCCTGCTCACCAGGCCTAATGACAATTGGTTCCTGCCCTGGCGCAGCCGAGACGACACCACCCTCGGGTAGGACTTCCAGCGCCCGGCGCAGAGTAACCGGGTCTGGGCCCGGGGTTGGTGAAGGCTCCTGCGCCGAAGCCAAGGTCAACGGGACGGCGGATAGCACTACGAGAATTACAAACCAGCTGCTTCCTGTATGGATCATGATCATCAATTATCTCTCTCCAGAGCTTCGGGTTTGCCGCCTAACGGTTCGAATTCAGCGGACCGAACCCCGTAGGGGTGAGGGTCCGCTGGAATGAGTTGTTAGGCGCCCTTTCTGTACTCAACCGATGGGTAGCCCAACACGAGTCCACGGACGCTGATGTCCTCATCGACGGCGGGCCAGTGAATGCCCTCGCCGTCGCCGATCAGTTCAAACTCGTTGCGCTGCTGCACTGACGCATGCAAGAGGCGAGGGAACCACGCGAGAGGGACTGAGATTCGGCGGCCATCGACTAAGTCAACCAATAGCTCATGCTCTCCCACGGTGACCTCGGCCGCAAGGGGCTCGATGTTAGTTACTGAAAAAGCCATTCCAAGCCTCCATCAACTCGTCTTCGTATTCTCGGACGATCTTTTCGATCCGAGTGAGCTCTTGCGCACTGAATCGTCTCGAACGCACAAGCGCGACGTTTCCGAGCCAGTACTTAGCGACGCCACGGTCACGTCGAACGTGGATATGTGGTGGTTCTCCCAGCTCGTTGGCATAGAAGAAGAAACGATACGGACCGACAATCTTGACCGTAGGTGACACATTTGAGTTTACCGCAGTCGAGAATCAGAGCCTAACGGTTCGAGTTCAGCGGGTGCACGTCAATTTTGTGATGGTTCAGCTGACCATCCGCTGGGCAGCCTGTGATCGTCGTTTCCAGAAATCATCGAAGCGCCCGCTGAGCTTGCAACAACGCAGGGCAATGATGGCGTTGGCGCCGGCAAGGGTCCAGTGCATTCCGGCGCGCTTGAGCCGTGTGCCGATGGCGACCTTGCAGCCGGCCTCGACGACGCCGGACGAGACGCAAAGACCCTCGGCTCTGAACTTCGGGTAGTTCATTCGGCTCCGGTTCTTGGTGACGTAATCCATGCACTTGCGCGCTTCGTCGGTGGTCTCGGCATGGATGTGGAGCGCCTGCAGCAGAGCATCCAGCTTTCCTTCGTCGAGCTCGTCGTGGCGGCGCTTGGCCCACTGCCGACCGAGGTCGCTGCGCGGACCAAAGATAGCCTTGGCGACGTCCGAAAGATGTTCTTTGGCGTGGAACAGGTCCACGATCTGAATAGCGCCGGGAAACTGTTCACCGGCCAGATTCCAGATCCAGTGGGCGCCGTCGCCGATCACGACGCGGCGCTCGGTCTGGTCGAAGCCGCGGCGTCGCGCCTCGCGGTCAGCCCGCTGTGCAAAAACCGACGGTACATCGTCCGTGTCGTGGCTGGCTGCGCTCTCGATGGCCGCTGAGTAGGTAACCGAGCCGGGGTCACGGACCGGGATGCCATCCTGGTCGCGCCCCTCGGCAGACCAGACAACGACCAGCTTGACCTCCCGCGTCTTTGCCGAGCCGTCGGACTGCTTTCCTTTTCGACCATCGAGCTCTGAGGCTCGCATCGGGATGCCGGTGCCATCCATGCCCAGGTACATCGTCGGCGCGAAAGGTGAATCAGGCTCTATTACGTTCCGTTCGTCGTCGGCGATCTCTCGTCCGAGCGCCTTGGCAACGCGCTCGACCTGCTTCGGGTCCACTGGTACGCCAGCCAACTCGCGCATCAGCTCGCTGCTCTCGGCGAAACTAACCATAGCCGCAGACAGCCCTACCATGCGCGTTGTGGCCGCAGAGAGTGACGTGTCTTGTAGCCCCAACGTCTGATCGCGCGGGCAGAAGCCCGTTGCACACGCCTCGCAGTGGTAGTAGGCGCGGCCAAACGAAATCTCACCCAGGACAGTGGTGAATGTCTTTGATCGACGGCCGGCGTATCGGGCCTCCTTCCCGCAGCCGCACGGAAGCGTATGGCCGACATAGTCGGACCGATCAGCGTTGAGCCTTTGCTCGATGGCGCGGGCCGCTACTCCCAGTGCATTTCGCCGTGCCGCCGTCTCAATCGCCTCAAAATCCAGGCCGTCGATCGCCCCCGGCCCTATGAGCCCTTCGATCTCCGCGGCGATCTCCGCGTGGAAGGTCTCTTTGAAGCCCCCTTTTTAACCGCATCGTCTGAGACGCCGCCGGGATCGGAAAGCAACACGTCGCACAACCTCTCGCTAACCTCGACCAGTTCCCCAGTGAGCTTGCGCAGGCGCCGATACTCGGCGATCTGTTCTTGCGTTTGTGAGACAGCGCTCGGCGGGATGATCCTGGTAACCGTCTTGCCATCAACTTTGCGGGTCAGTGACCAGCTCGGGCCATGGCCACCCTCTATTTCTTCCGCGCAGTGGCAGTTGGCCTTGCCGCACTTTCGATAGCGACCTACCAGGGACCCAGGCCGAAGGTCCCCAATTGACGCCAGCTCTTCGCGAATTTCATTCCGCTGTCTTCTGAGCATCTCGGGGTCATGGGTATTGGTCATGTCTATGGTACCTCCATATCTGACAGTTTAACATACTGTCAGAATAACAATGCAAACACCCAACCCACTTCGTGCCATCACAAAACTGACGTGCGCCCCCTCCTAACCCCTAACTTGACACTTTTTCTCACCACGGGTAAGATCCCTCGGCCCGGGTAACTGGAGGAAGTATGGCAAAAGGACATCGCGTTACCATCAAGCTCAAGAGTTCGGAAAGCCCGTACATGTATCACATGAAGAAGAACAAGCAGAACACCCCCGAGCGGCTCGAGCTCAAGAAGTACGACCCGGTGGTACGCAAGCACGTAGTGTTCAAAGAGGTTCGCTAACCCGCCTCATTGGAGGGTGCCAGGGCACCGAGGTCTCGGTGCTGTTTTAAAGTCCGGCGCGCCCGACAGGGTCGCCGGGCTTTGTCGTGTTTGATGTCGCGGTTATTCGGCGCTCTCGACAGCTTTCCCGAGGCGGAGGCAGCCGCGAAGCGGCGACAGACAATCGAATACTGATTCCTGCGGCTGACGCCGCAGGCAGAATCTGTCGCCCCTTCAGGGCTGGATGATGGGGTGCTGGGCGTACCCTGGGGCTCACGCCCCAGGCTATGAATCTGTCGCTCCTTCGGAGCTTCCCTTTCGATAGCGATGGCGATTCCGATCGCGATAGCGACGGGGGAGGATCCCCTGTCGTCTGTGTCGGGAACTGGGGGCTGCCCGTCAGAGACGCTATGATGGATACCTGTTTGTCGAGAGGGTAGGTTGACGCTATGGACGTGCTCAGGGAGTTCCTCGAGTTCATCGAGTACTCGAAGCCGCAGCCGGCGGGGGAGCTGTTGCGCCGGGTGCTGCTCAGGAGCCGCGCTCTCACCGAGGCCGAAGCGGGCACCGTCTTCATCGTTCGTGGACGCGGGAAATCGAAACGGCTCGAAGCGGCGGATACGCAGAATGACCGCATCGAGCTCGAGCCCGCCAACTTCGTGCTCCCCGTCAACAAGGCGTCGATCGCCGGTTACACCGCGGCCACCGGCGAGACCGTGTTCGTGGCCGACCTCTACAACATTCCCGACAGCCTCCCGTTCAGCTTCGATCCCAGCTTCGACCGGGAGCACGGTTACCGCAGCCGATCCATGTTGAGCTTTCCGCTCCTCAACCACGATCGAATGGTGATCGGCGTCGTACAGCTGATCAATCGGTTCGATGCGTCGGGCAGCGGGCCGATTCCCTTCGAGCGCGAGCAGGCCGATCTCATCGTGCCTTTCAACCACATCGTCGGCGGCGCCATCGAGCGCGCCGACATGGTCGACCGCATCTCGGCCCAGAATATTCGCCTGCGCGACCGCAACCGCCTCCTGCGCGAGCAACGTGCGCGCATCGCCGCCCTCCAGGATGAGACCGAGGAGGCGTTCCAGCTCTCCATCAACCTGCTGTCGCGCGCCGCGGAGCTCCACGACGAGGACACCGCCAAGCACGTCGAGCGGGTCAACGAGTACTCGTACTTCTTGGCCGCCAAGCTCGGCAAATCAAAGGCCTTCTGCGACGAGATCCGCTACTCCGCCCAGCTCCACGACGTCGGCAAAATGAGCATCAACGTTGCCATCCTCCGCAAAAAGGGCCCCCTCGACGAAGACGAGCGGTTCGAGATGATGCGCCACCCCGAGTACGGCTTCCAGATCCTCTCCGCCTCTGACCGCCTGCAAATGGCGGCCGAGATAGCGTTGAACCATCACGAGCGGTGGGATGGCGGCGGCTACCCCGGCGGCCGCAAGGGCAAGGAGATTCCGATCTCGGCGCGCATCGTGACCCTCGCAGACATCTATGATGCCCTCCGCTCGAAGCGCTCCTACAAAATGGGCTTCACCCATGACCGGGCCCGACGCATCTTCCTCGAAGGCGACGACCGCTTCGACCCCTGCAGCCACCTCGACCCCAAGCTGCTCAACCTCTTCGCCAACCACCACCGGGGCATGGCCGAGATCTGGGACTCGCTATCGGATCAGTAGATTCCGCGTCCGTGCCCGATGAGAGGCTGGATACTGGATACTGGATGCTGGATGCTGGATGCTGGATACTCGACTCGTCACGTCGTGGCTGCGAAGCAGAGAAGCCGGATCCGCCCACTCACGCGCATCACGCTCGATTGCCCTTTCTTTCGAGCGCCCAACAACGTTCAAACGTTCAACGATTTAACGTTCCAACGTTTCGTGTTCCTCCAACAACGCCTGAAACCTCGGGTCGTCTCGGAGCCGGTTCCATCGTGGGTCCATCCTCAGGAAAGGCGCCGAAATCCACGACGGATTCGTGAGCAGATACTCGATCTGATCGAGGGCGGCCTCGTTCTCACCGACGATGGTGTAGATGTGGGCGAGGTCCACGACGTAGGGAAGGTAGTAGAAGCCGTCCATCGATCGAGTCAGCAGCTCGGTTGCGCGGATGCCCTCGCGGATCGCGTCCTCCTTGCGCCCGAGAGCCGCGTAGACGATTCCCAGGGAGCTGCGCAGGCGGGGATCCTCAGGTGACGCCAGGACCTCGGGCTCGAGAAGGCCTAGGGAAACCTCGTACGACCGCCTGGCCAGCTCGGGTTCGCAGAGAAGCTCGTACGCTTGCGCGGCGAACAAAGAGTTCGGTCGCGCATACATCTTGATGCGGATCCACTCTTCGGTGGTCGACTCCAGACGTTCGAGGGCCTCGCGGTACCTCCCCTCGTACATTTCCTGCCAGAACCATGCCCAATGTTCCCAGCCGCCCGCGGTGCCAGGAAGAGCCTCGAGAACGGCACGGGTCCGGATGGCAGATCCTTTCCAGCTCCAGTACGTGTGGGTCTTGTAGAGGTATGGCCAAACGGAGTCCGGAGCCAGGTTGATGGCCTGGTCGCCGGCGGCGATTGCCTCCGGATAGCGGCGTGTTGTCCACAACACCCAACCGCAGTCGGCGATGAGCCCGGCATCCCGCGGGCTCAGATCGAAGGCGCGCTGGAAGGCGTCGAGAACTTCCTCCCAGCGTCCCTGGAGGAGAAAGACGTTTCCCTTGGCCTCGAGAACTTCGGCGCTGTCGGGCTGGCCTGCTCCTGCACGTGCGAATTCTTCGAGGGCCTTCTCCACGTCCCGGTAGGCCCAGAGCTGGTAGTAACCGAGAGCGAGGCGCACGCGGGGCGAGTCGGGCGCCAGCTCGACCGCCTTCGCGGCAGCGGCGTCGGCGGCTTCGAGTCGCTCCGGCGTCAGATCGTGGCGAAAGAACCGGGCCAGGGCGTGTCCCCTGGCGAGATGCGCTTGCGCGAGCGCGAAGTCGGGATCGAGCTCCGCCGCCTGCTGGTACGCCGCCATCGCTCTTTCCCAGTTCTCGTGGGTGAAGTGTGGTCGAGTGGCCCAGTAACGGCCGCGCAGATACGCCTGGTAGGCCTCGAGGTTGTCGGTTGGCTGCGACTCGACGAGCTTTCTTTCGGATACCGCGAGCACCACGCCCAGGCGGTCGGTCACGCTCTGAGCGATCTCGAACTGCACGTCGAAGACGTCGTCGATGATCCGGTCGTAGCTCTCGGTCCACAGGTGGGTGTCATCACCGACGCGGATCAGCTTTGGCGTGACCCGGATCCTGCTCTCCTCGCCTTCAATGCGGGCCCAGCGAACGGTTCCTTCGAGCACATAGCCAACATTGAGCTCTCTTCCGATCTCCGGGATCGACTTGTGGGTCTCCGCATACTGCCTCGCACTGGTTCGAGAAATCACCTGCATTCCCTTGACGGCCGCCAGCCGAGCGGTGATTTCCTCGGTCATGCCTTGGGTGAAGTACTCGTGGTCGGGGGAACCGAGGTTCTCGAAGGGCAGAACCACGACACGGGGTGGCGCTGTTTCGAGAGGTTCCTCGTAAAGCCGTTCGAACAGGCCCCGTGGAGGGAGTACGAAGAAGACGGCAATCAATGCGGCGATCACGACCGCGAGCACGTGCGGCCACCGCCTGCTGATCAGAGACCTCTCCTGGGCCGGCGGCGCCGGGGCGGTGGACTCAACTGCACCAAGCGTCAGGGACAGATCGTGCGCCGAAGAGAACCGGTCCTCGGGTCGTTTTTCGAGACACTTCGAGACCACGGTCGCGAGCGCCGGCTGAACGCCTGGCGACACCGCCGAGATGGGTTCGGGATCCTCCTTGAGGATCGCCGCCGCGGTCTCCACAGTCGTCCCGCCGCCGAATGGACGGTGACCGGTGAGCATCTCGTAGAGCACGACGCCGAGGGCGAAGATGTCCGAGCGGTGATCTGCGGGTTGGCCCTGGACCTGCTCGGGCGCCATGTAGACGACCGTGCCGAGCAGCCCGCCGGGTTTGGTCTCGAGGGTGGCGGTCGGTGTCTCGGTGGAGAGATCCTGATCCGGCAGCTTCAGCTTGGCGAGCCCGAAGTCGAGGATCTTGATGCGTCCGTCACGAGTCAGGAACACGTTCTCAGGTTTGATGTCGCGGTGGACGATTCCCTTGTCGTGCGCCGCGGCGAGCCCGTCGGCGATCGCTCGCGCGTACTCCACCGCCTTACCGGGCGTGAGCCCACCCCCCTTGATCACCTCGCGCAGCGATTCGCCTTCGAGGAGCTCCATGACGGCGTAGGTGACGCCGTCGTCGGTGCCGAAGTCGTGGATGGCGAGGATGTTCGGATGATCCAGCTTGGCGACCGCCTTGGCCTCGCGCTCGAACCGCGCGAGACGGTC
>JAIVTZ010000152.1:0-7275 GCA_049188105.1 Deltaproteobacteria bacterium
GGCGTACAGGAGTACGCCTCCGCGCAAATCCTTACCTTCCTTGACCTTGCACAAAAATCGCTCGTTTCCGCATCGAGAACCGCGCAGCCCCCATCCGGAGTTTCCGGATGGGAACGGGCTAGACGACGGCAGCGACGGGTGGCTGGTCCGACTCGACGGCGATCTCGAAAATACGAGGCGCGAACCGACGGTGATGGAGCCGGGCACCGAGATCGTGCTCGAACGACCTGCGCACGAGATCGATCTCGAGGATGCGATACGGAACGCCGTGCTTCGAGATGCTCCCTTTCTGAGCTGTCGAGATAAACCGGAACGGCCCCTGGAGGTGCGGATCAATGGGCGTGTCGTGCGGTCCGAGCCAGAGCTTCCACCCCCGAGCCTGAGCTTTGAGCGCCGTGGTCTGCGCGGGGCCGTCGCTCTCGGCGATGAACCGCGGGTCGAGATCTTCGCCCATGGGCTGAAGGTGCGCGATGCCGCGAGCCTCGACGATTTGCTGCTGGGCGGCAGACCGGGCCGTCCCCCGCTCCCGGCAACCTCCGGGGGTTCCGCGCCCAGGGTTCTTATCGACAGCCGCGACCTCTCAGTCCTCATGGCGCGTGGTGACGCTCGGGAAGACCGTGCGTTGCGGCGCCTGGTGGCGATCGGCCATCGTGAGCTCGGGCGTCTGGTCCGTGCCGAGCTGGACCGGCACGCACGAGCCACTCGGCACGGAGGGATCGGAGAGTGGATTCGTGATCTGGTCGCCGGGATTCGGCTACCGCGGGAAGCGGTGATCGGCACCGTGGCCGTGGTGATCTTCGGCCTCGGCTGGTTCGTACTGCAGCAAATCCCCGAAAGCGGGGGAACCCCGCTCGCGGTTCCGACAGTCGGCGCCGACCCGAGAACGACGGACCGGGAACCGGCGCCGTATCGTGGGCTCGAGGAAAGCTATCGCGGGCCGAGCGTCGAGACGCTCGGCAGGGTCTCACCACCGGTAGATCTCCACTATCGGCCCGCCGACCAGAACCTCAACTTCGCCGCCCTGTTGGTCACCGGCCTCGATGCCGACGGCGTGCCGGCCGGAGATCGGTCGGCCATCACCGGGCCCTACCGCGGTCGAGGGTGCGTCGAGAGCTGCGTGGCGATCGAAATGACGGTGGATGCCGGAGCGGGCGTTCTTCGCCTCCCGGTCCCCACCGGCCACGCCGTCGATCCGGACAGCGTGCGTCTCGACGACCGGCCGGTGTCGGTTGTCGCCACTGCGGCGGGGCAGCCCGCAATTCGGCTGGAGGCGGCACGGGCCGGGCGACTCTTCTTCCGAAGCTCGCCCGGACCGGGGAGTATTCCGACCGCCGGGGGCGAGTGGCCCGATCTTCCCGCGGAGCTCGATGTCCTGGTAGCCGATCTCGACAGGCTCGCCCGGTCGAATCGGGCGTCGGTGGCGGCGGACTACGTGCGTCGTCGAGTGAGGTATGACAGGTCGCGGGCGACATCGAGAAGCCTCCTCGAAGCGCGGCGAAGGGGGCTCGACCTCTTCAGCCGCACGCTGGCCGTCGGCGCCGGCGACTGCGATGTGCAGAACGCCCTGCTGGCGGGAATTCTCGACCACGTGGGTGTCCCGTCGCGGCTCGCCCTGGGTTGGGTGGGGAGCGAAGGGCGGGTTCTCGCCGGGCTGCACGCGTGGGTGGAGATTCTCGGGGCGGACGGCCGCTGGGCGGTGGTAGACGCCAGCGTCGATCTCGAGCCGAGCTCAAGTCCGGCGAGTGACACGCCTCGAACGGTGGTTGGGTCGGTCGCGTCGATTGTAGACGGCCGTTGGATGCTGATCGTCGGTGGCGCGCTCCTGGTCGTCGTTGCCGCCGCGGTCGTGCTGGTCCGACGATCGTGGAGGCGCAGCCTTCGCCCGGGTGACGGCTCCGATCTTTCGGATCTCCTACGCGGCGCCGCCGCGCGCCCGGAGGCCTTCGCTGGGATTCGGCCCCTCTTCAACCGGCGGGTGGTGCCGTTGCTCGAACGACCTCCGGTATCGCTGGCCCAGGCACGCGCCGCGTTGCGTCGGGGCTGGTTGGGCAGCGGGTCGTCGAAGTCACGGTTGGCGGTGGAAGCGGCGGCCGCCGGAGGCATGGTGATTGACGGCGACAGCCGCGAGGGCCGGGCAGTTGCCGAGGCGCTTGGATCGGTCGACCTCGATCGCTGGCAAGAGATCCTGGAGGGAGCGCGGATCGAGCCCCTGGCCGAACGGGTCGAGGAGGCACTCGGAGCCGCCGGCGAATCGTGCCGGTTACGAGTCGCCTCGGAGGTCGGGCAGCACATGGCGGCGCTGGACGGTCGCGCGTTCGGACTGGGTCGCTCGTCGTGCTGGGTGGTGGTTGACGAGGAGAGCGAGCTGTGGAAGGTGGTCTGCGACATCGGCCGCAGGCAACCTGCTCGGGCGGCGCTCTTGTTCGCGGATTCGGTCGTTCACCTCGTGGGTGTGCCGCCGCAGTCGCGGCCGCGGTGTCTGGGGGCTCTGGCCGAAGCTGCGCTCGTGGAATCGGGTGGGGGTGCGTCCTGAGTAGCGGGGAACTGCTCGTCATCGATGTCGGCAGCGAGCTGCGCACCTTGTGCGAGGCGCAGCTTCGCGGCACCTGGCAGGTGCCAGCCGAGCTCGTGCGGCTGGCGCTGCGACTGGGTGCGGAGGAGGTGTCCGTCGATCCTCGGTGGGGTGGCGTGACCGTGCGCTGGAGGAGGGCGGTCATCGTCAAAGGCCCTCTTGGAGATCTCCGGTCGGCTCTCGATCGGAGGATTGCCGCCGACGAGAGACAGCGGGCAATCGGCGCTCTTGAAAACGCCGGGATGGAGGCGCTCCTGTGGGCGGCGGGGCTCCGCGGCGCACGGCTTCGGGTGGAGTGCAGCGGTCACACCTCCCGCCTGGGCTTCGAATTCTCCGATGGTGGCCGGCCGCGGCTGGTGGAAGGGCCGGGAAGTACACATCGGCCGGGGGTGGAGATCCGCTGGAGCTGCGCTCGTTTCGACCGCAAGCGCGCGCTCACCTGGCTGCGCGTGGCGACGCGGTTTACCGACGCCAAGATATCGGTGGACGGTCGGCAAGCGCCGCAGGGATTTCCCGGCGGTCTCTACCACCTCCGCCTGGACGCACCGCTCCCGTGCCGCCTGGGGTTGACGAATGCGGGAGATGAGCCGGTCTTGTGGCTGCTCAAGGACGGGGTGGTCGCGGCGCGCGCCGGAGTTCCGGGCTATCCGCCCTTCGAGGCCGCGGTCGAGCTCGCCGGCCTCGTCCCCCGAGGGGCGAGCTCGGCCGATCTCAGGCGGGTGGTGACCCCGTTCCTGCCCGAGCTGGTGGACCGGGCCGTGTGGATGATGGTCGAGGTGGCGGGTCGCATGCCGCAGATGGCGGAGGCTTCACGACGGCGGCTCACGATCCTCCTCTTGCGGGCGGCCCGCCGGGGCCTCCGGGACCGCGAGGTGTGCCGTCTCCCCTTGATTCCGACCGCCGCCGGCGGAGAGCGATGCCTCTCGGTCGAGGAGATCGGTTCGTTGGCTGGGCGACGCGGCGGGGTTCTCCCGGCGCTTGATCCCGGAGCGGCGATCGACGATTCGCTGGCGGAACCGGATTTGACGGTTGTGGCCTCGGCCGAGACCTGCGGCCTGCTCTCCGAGCTGACCGCCGTCAGGTTTCAGATGCCGTTCCACCGCGAGCACGGGTCGAGCGATCGCATCAATCGGAGATTGCGTCGTGCCGCCGCGGATGTGTCGCGGCGCGTGCGGGGGTTCCTGGGATCTAAGTCCGTACCGGCATCGGAGCTGCGAATCCAGGAGAGGAAGCTGCTGGCCGCCCTTCGCACCGCCGATCCCTCCCGCAAGGTCGAGCTCTGTTATGGGTCAGGCGGCGTGCGCAGGACTGCACGCGGCATCGCGATTCCTCGCGACAATCCCTGGCTGGCGGCGGGCGCCGTGTGCGTCACGAACGATCCGTCGTGGATCTACCCGTTGCTATTGGCGCTGGGAACCGGAGATCTGCCCTCGCCGGATCTGCGAAAAAGGTGGCGAAGCGCGTGCCTCGATACGCCCTCCCGACCCGGCGGAGCCGGAACCAAAAAGGTCCCGGCACCGCCGGGAGCTATTGGGTAAGAAGCTCCAAAGTTTCTTTTTCCTGAGATGAGCCGGCATTTCGTGGAGGGCTTCTCAACGGGTAATGAGATAATGGTAGACGGGTGACGTCGGGATCAGTCCTGCGCGTGACGGCTCGGCGTCCACCCCATGCGGGGTCCGCCCATTGTGGAACTGGACGGGCCGATGGAGGGATCGTGGACAGCAAAGAACCCAGAGTGCTGGCGGCTGGACTTGAGCGAATGGCCTTCGAACGAATCGCCCCCGAGCTGCGACGCGATACGTTGGGCGTCGACTGGGTCGCGACGCCCGAGGCCGGTGTGTCGATGGCCAGGAAAACCCGCTACGATGTCATCATCATGGATGCCGAGCCGTGCGACTGGCCGCTCGAAAAGGTGGTGCACGAGCTTCGAGCCTCCGGGTCGCCGAGCCGCGACGCCGCCATCTTGATCCTCGCCGAGCCTGACCAGGTGGATGCGGCGCGGGCGCTCAAGAGCCACGGCGTCAACAGGGTCATGCTGGTCAGTGATCCTCCGGACTTCATCCGCGAGCAGATGACGAGCCTGCTCGACGTCGCGCCGAGGGCGACCGTCCGCCTGCCCACCAACCTCGAATCGACCCTCGGCGGTCCCGGCCACGAGCTCTTCTGTCAAACGGAGAACCTGTCCATGTCCGGCATGTTGGTGAAGACCCGACACCAGCCGCAGCTCGGGTCGACAGTGGTCTTCAAGATCGATCTAGCGGACCCGCTGGGCGCCATCCACGGCCGCGGGGAGCTGGTCCGGTATGCGTCGCCGGACGACGGGAACGTCGACGGCCTCGGCGTCAAGTTCCTCAGCTTTGCGTCCGGCGGTGCACAACTGCTGCAGGACTACCTCGATGACCTCAACCGCGAGCACGATCCTGAGCTCGACCCCGCCCGTGCGACGAGGTCTGCTCTCGAGACCCTATCAAAGCCCGGGCGGGAGAAAGGATCCGACCCCGAGATCATCTTCGAGTTCGACTAGCAATCTCGGCCAGCAGGACTTCGACCGCCTGCTCGATCTGCTGATCGCGACCGACGGCCTCGAGCGCGGGACCGTTGTCGACCATGTAATCCGGATCGAGGTGCTTGTTCTCCATCAGGTCGCCCTCGTTATCGATATAGCCCACCTCGGGGATCCCGAAGGTCATGCTGCGGTCCTGGAGGCGCTCCCACCACACCGAGGTGCAGGTGCCGGGCACCTGCATCCCCACCATCTTGCCGATTCCGAGCGCGGTGTAGGCGGCCGGGAAGCAATGGGCGTCGGAGTAATTGCCCTCGTTCATGACCACGATCGACGGCTTGGTCCACCGGTGCGACGGCTCGACGCCGATCTTCTGACCGCGCGGCAGCGCCCGCGCATAGACCTGGCCGGTGAGCAGGACGGTCAGCGCCTCGACCAGATTGCCGCCGTTGTTGAAACGGGTATCGAGAACGATGCCTTCCTTGTCCACCGCCTTGCCGAATATGTCCTCGAAGATCTCACGGTAGCGGCTGTCGCTCATCGAGCGGATGTGGGCATAGCCGAGTCGACCGTCGGAGAGCCGGTCGACCTCGGCACGCCGTGACCGCACCCATCGTTGGTAGAGGAGCTCGGACTCCGCGGTCTGCGAGATGGGTTTGACCGTCTCTTGCCAGCGAGTGCCGGTCGCCGGATCGAAGAGGGAGATCCGGATGAGCATCCCCGCGGTGTGGTTGAACAGCTGGTACCAGTTCTCACCGGCGGTGATTTGGTGGCCGTTGACGACCTCGATCACGGAGCCCACCGTGACCTTGGTGTCGGCGTGCTGCAGCGGCCCGCCGTCGATGATCTCGGTGATCTTGATGCCTGCACCGTCGTGGTCAGGGTCGGGGAAGAAGGCGAGCGTCGCGGTGGCGTCACCTCCCTGTTTCTCGGAGCGGTAGTAGGCGCCGAGGTGGGAAGCGTTGAGCTCGCCCTGGAGCTCGGAGAGCAGCTCGCAGAGGTCTCGGCTGTTGTCAATGAAGGGCAGGAAACGCGCGTAGGCCGCCCCGTAGAGATCCCAGTCCACGCCTCCCATGTCCTCGAGGTAGAACTTCTCCCGGGTTTGGCGCCAGGCGTGGTCGTAGATGTAGGCCCGCTCGGCCGCCGCATTGAGCTCCATCTTGGCCTGGAGCGAGACCGGCTTCACCTTGCCCGATTCCACCTCAACCGATTTCAGCTGGCGGTCGGCGAGGACATAGGCCTTCTTGCCTTCCTTGTCGAGCAGCATGCCGCCGGTGCGTTCGGCCTTGAGCTTGGCCAGCAGCTTGACCTCCTTCTTGCGCGGCTCGTAGACCCACAGGTCATATCCCTTCTCGAAGGCTGCCAGGTAGAGGATTTTCTCGCCGTCGGGGGTGATCTGCGCATCGTCCATGTCGGCCGAGTGCTGCGTCAGGCGGATGGTTCGATCCTCGAGACCGTCGAGTTGGATGTCCACCGGGTCGGGCAGCTTGATCTCGTTGTCCTTCTTCTCACCATCGTCCTTTGCGCCCTTCTTGGTGTCGTCCTTCTTCTCACCACCGTCTTTCTTGTCCTTCTTTTCCTTTTCCTCGAGCTGTTCGAACTCCGCCTCCGTCAGGCGGAAACGGTCCCAGGCGTCGCGGGTCAGAAAGGCGGCGTAGACATCGTAGTGAGACGGCCAACCCGACTGGTGGCGCTCGCCGTGACGGTCTGTGAACCAGAACACCGCCTCACCCTTCATCGCCCACCGCGGCCTCACGTCCTCGTAACCGCTGTTTGTCAGATTGACCAGCTCGCCGTCACCCGACGACGGCGCCAGACCGACCTCGGACGACCAGCGGGTGGGGCTCAGGAACTCGACGAGGAACCACTTGCCGTCGGGCGACCACTCGTACCACTGGTCGCCGTCGATGTAGGAGTAGGTCGCGTCGCCGGGCACGATCGTCCGACTCGCCTCCGAGGCAAGGTTGAGCACCTTCAGGGTTGTGCGGTCCTCGAGGTAGGCCACCTCCTTGCCGTCAGGCGAGAAGGCGGGCTGGAAGGTCTCGGCCTCGGTCACCAATACGGGCGTTTCGGAAAAGGCCGTGGCGTTGAAGAAGCTCGGCTCCTCATCGTCCGTGAGATCCGTACGGTAGAGATTCCAGCTCCCCCCGCGTTCTGACGCGTAGAGCAGGCTGCGGCCGTCGGGGCTGTAGTCCAGGTC
>JAIVTZ010000153.1:0-7270 GCA_049188105.1 Deltaproteobacteria bacterium
ACCGAGCCGGATATCGTCGAGCCACGGGTCGCCGAGCTGATTGCGCCTCTCGGCATGGGTCAGCGCTGCTTGATCGTGTCACCACCCAAGGCCGGCAAGACGACCCTTCTGCAGCAGATGGCGCACGCCATCGCGGTCAACCACCCCGACACCACGATCTTCGTCTTGCTGGTGGATGAGCGCCCCGAGGAGGTCACCGAGTGGAAGCGGAGCATCTCCCGCGGCGAGGTCTTCGCATCCTCCACCGACCTGTCGCTCGAGTCCCACA
The DNA here is from genome assembly GCA_049188105.1 of Deltaproteobacteria bacterium. Taxonomy (GTDB): domain Bacteria; phylum Acidobacteriota; class Thermoanaerobaculia; order Thermoanaerobaculales; family Sulfomarinibacteraceae; genus Sulfomarinibacter. Next base: position 269 of record JAIVTZ010000153.1, read on the forward strand.
TCCAGGTCTCGGAGATGGTCTTCGAGCGCGCTCGGCGTCTCGTCGAGATGGGCGACAACGTTGTCGTCTTCATGGACTCGCTGACCCGGATGTCGCGCGCATTCAACAACGTCCAGAAGGGCTCCGGACGCATCCTCTCGGGCGGCATCGACGCACGGACGATGGAAAAGCCGCGCCGTTTCTTCGGCTCGGCACGTAAGGTCGAGGACGGCGGCAGCCTGACGGTGGTCGCCACCTGTCTCATCGACACCGGCTCGCGTATGGACGAGGTGATTTTCCAGGAGTTCAAGGGCACCGGCAACATGGAGCTGGTGCTCGACCGCAAGCTCTTCGATAAAAGGATCTTTCCTTGCATCAATATTCCGCAGTCGGGGACCCGCAAGGAGGAGAAGCTCTATCCGAAGGAGCAGGTGGAGAAGCTCTACCTGATGCGGCGCGCGCTGTCGTCGCTTCCACCCGAAGCGGCGATGGAGCTTTTGCTGCAGAAGGTCCGCGAGTTTCCGACCAATGAGCAGTTCCTATCCTCGCTGCAGCTGAAGTGAGTTGATAAGAGACTCTGTCTCAAGCATAATGTTGTGGTGATGACTAAGGTTAGCCCGGATATCTCACCAGGATTCGTCGCGAGGGCGGCGAGGTGCCGTGCCCAGTTGGGTTTTCGACCCGAGGGGCGCGGAGTCGTACTTGAGAGTACGTCGAGCACCCCGAGGCGAGAAAACACCGCTGGGTGCGGTGCATCGCCGATCGCAGCAGAAAGCTGGTGAGATTTGCGGGTTAACAACCTCAGACTGCGTGACCCGGCCCTCGCCCCGGTGGCCGAGAAGGTGCTTGCCGGCGAGCGCCTCGATCGCGACGAGGGTTTGCTGCTCGCCACCACCGACGATCTCCTGGGAGTCGGCCGCATGGCCGATGTGGTTCGCGAACGGCTTCACGGCGACACCACCTACTACAACATCAACCGCCACCTCAATCCCACCAACGTCTGCGTTGCCTCCTGCAAGCTATGCGCATTCTATGTTCCTTGGCGCGACCGTGACCGGGGGTGGACCTACTCGGTCGATCAGGCGGTGGAGATCGCGGCCCGCGATGTCGATGAGTCGGTCTCCGAGCTCCACATTGTCGGAGGGCTCCACCCCAAGCTGCTCGTCGACTATTACGAGGAGCTCTTCCGCGCTCTCAAGCGACGGTTCCCCTGGATCCACCTCAAGGCCCTGACCATGGTCGAGCTCGACTTCATCGCCAAGGCGTCGCGCCTGTCCCTCGAGGACACGATCGGGCGGCTGCGCGACGCAGGGCTCGACTCCTGCCCCGGCGGGGGCGCCGAGATTTTCGCCGCAAAGGTCCGCGAAGAGATCTGCGACCACAAGACCGACGGCAACCGCTGGCTCGAGATCGCTCGCAGTGTTCATGAGGCGGGCGTGCCGTCGAACTGCACCATGCTCTACGGCCACGTGGAATCGGCCGCTGATCGCGTCGACCACCTCCTCGCCCTGCGCGAGCTCCAGGACGACACCGGCGGCTTCCAGTGCCTGATCCCGCTCGCCTTCCATCCCCAAAACACCGAGCTCGACCACCTTCCCACCACCGCCGGGCGGCTCGACCTGCAGACCGTGGCTGTTTCACGTCTCGTGCTCGACAACGTTCCCCATCTCAAGGCCTACTGGATCATGCTCGGCGAGAAGATCGCGCAGGTGGCACTCCACTTCGGCGCCAACGATCTCGACGGCACGATCTTCGATGAGCGCATCACCCGTGCCGCCGGCGGTGAGGCAGGCACCGGAATGGGGCGCCGGCATCTCGAGCGGCTCATCACCGAGGCCGGACGGGTTCCAGTGCTCCGCGATACCCTGTACAGGCCGATCGAGATCAACACCGTCGTCGCGTAATCGGGTGGTCAACGGACCGCGGCTCACGCCGCGGCCAACAATCTGTCGCCCCTTCAGGGCTGGCGATTTTGAGGCCCGGTGTTTCCTGGGGCTCACGCCCCAGGCTATGAATCTGCCGCGCCTTCGGCGCTTGATCGGATCGGCTTTCTCCGGTTCTTGGGGCCTCGACCCCAGAGTCGAAAATTCACAGGGCGCCATGAGCCGCGAAGCGGCGACATATATTTAGCCTGGGGCGCCAGCCCCAGGAAACGAGCGGTGAAAAAATACCAAAGCCGCGAAGCGGCGACAGACAGCTACCAACCAACGATCAGTACGGAATCGGATTTGAAATGGGATTACTTGTGGTGAAAAGCCCGAGCGCCCGCAGGGCGCGAGTAACTCAAAACTCATAACTCAAAACTCAAAACTCTCCTACAACGTCTCGACGGCTCCCAGCAGCGCCTCCGACATCCACAACAGATACTGGGCCACCTGGGATTCGCGGCACAGCGCTGCGAGCTCGGGTGAGAACTGGATGGCCACCACGACCACGAATCCGAGGAGGATGGCCGCCACCGCGCCGGCGAGGATCGCGCCGAGAAGTCGGTTGAGCCAACCAAGACGCATGGCGGTCAGGGTGTGCTCGATACCCCACCCCGCGAGCAGGGCGAGACCGGCGCACAGCAACACAAGCAACAGCCGGCCGAGCACCGCCGACAGCCACGGAATTCCCATGACGCCTTCGATGGCGGCCTGTGCGTCATCCCCGGCAACAATCGCCAACCACACCCCCGCCACGAGGCCACCGCCGCCGAAGATCAAACGCACGGCGCCTTTCCAGAACCCACCCAGCGTAAGGCCGAGCCATACGATGAGGAGCACCCAGTCGAGGATTGTCATGGCAGGAGGCGGACCGTCAGACGCAGAAAGTCGGCCTCGGTGACGATGCCGAGAAGACGATCTTCGTCGTCCACCACCGGCAAACAACCATACTTGTTCTCGAGCAGGATCCGCGCCGTCTGGGAGGCTCCGAGGTCGGGCGACACCGTCACCACGTCGCGGTGCATGAGCTCCACCACCGGCACGGTCGAAAAGACGCGTCGCTGCTCGCTCGCCTCGACCTCGGCGAAGATGGAGAACGAGGCCGCCAGCAAATCACGATGGGTCACCAGACCGACCAACCGCCCGTCGTGGACCACCGGCAGGTGACGGATCCGTCCCCTGGCCATGCAGCGCTGCGCATCGGCGAGGGTCTCGTCCTCGGTCAGAGTGACCAGATCGGTGGACATGAGATCGCGGACATCCATCTGGGTGGGCATCGGAAACCTCCGGCGCCCAGTGTAACTCGGACGAAGAGTGTTGAGCTCCGGACCATGCCCCATCATCGCCCCTCTGGGGTGGGTGGGTGGTCATTGTCGATTGAGAATTGAGGAAGCGAAGCACAGGCAGAATGGATGCATCGGCCAGGAAATATCACTCCAATTGTGGCGGCGTACACTACCTTGGTATCTTCCGGCGGCTCGTTAAGGGCCGACGGGATCCGCGGAAAGGGGGAGCTCTGATGGCCAGGCCACCTATCTCACCAGCATGGTGCTGCGGCCGGAATGTCGCCAATGTTGCAGGCAATGCCTTGGCGGTGCTGCTCACAGCGGCGGCCCTCGGTCTCGCGACCGGTTGTGCCCGTCCCATTCCCGACGAACGGGCGGTCGCGGAGAACAACCGCGGCGTCGGTCTGATGGGTCAGTTCGACTACGAGGCGGCGAGGCAGGTGTTCGCCGGTCTGGTTGAACGATATCCCGAGGACCCGGACCTGCTCGCGAACCTGGCCATCGCGACCCTCAACCGCCAGCGGCCGGACGACGATCTGTTGACTCTCGAGATCCTCGACCGGGCCCTCGCGATTGACCCCGGTCATCTCAGATCGCTGTACTGCCGAGGTCTGATGCTTCTCCACAGGGGCGAGGGTGAATCGGCGTTGGCCTGTTTTCAAGACGTGTTCGCGGGCGATCCGGGGGACGCCGATGCGGCCTACCACGTGGGCCAGTGCTTGATCCAGCTGCAACGGCCCGACGAGGCACTCACGTGGTACGAGCGGGCGATCGACCTCGATCCGTACCTTCGCAGCGCCTATTATCGCTCCTTCCAGGCGCTCCAGCGGCTCGGCGACCGCGAGCGCGCGAGGGAGTCGCTCGAGATATTCCAACGCCTTGCAGACAACCCCCGCTCCCGGCTGGTTGAGTTCAAGTACACGAAGATGGGGAGACGGGGTGCGGTGGCGGTCATCGGCGAAGTCGAGTCACAACCCTTCCCGCAGCCCGAGGGCCCGTTGTTCGCCGTTGCCGAGCCGGCGGCACCCTCGGTCCTGCCGTGGCGCGGCGAGACCGAGCTCGGATCGATCACCGCGGCAGACATCGACGGTGACGAGATGATCGACGTCTTCCTATCTGACGTCCTCGGCGGTCCCTCGGAGACGGTCAACGCCGTGCTCCTTCATCGCGGCGACAGATTCGAGCTCGACCCCGACCATCCCCTCGCCAAGGTGTCGAAGGTCACCACCGTCCTCTGGGGCGATGTCGACAACGACGGGCGCACCGACGCCTATTTGTGCCGGCGGGGACCCAACCAACTGTGGCGCAACACGGGCGACGGCTGGGAGGACATCACGGGAGCGAGCGGTACCTCCGGCGGCGACCTTATAACCGTCGACGGCGCGCTGGTGGATGCAGATCACGACGGCGACCTCGACATCTTCGTGGTCAACGCCGACGGCCCCGACGAGCTCCTCAACAACAACCGCGACGGTTCGTTCCGCCCGCTGGCGGAGGAACGCGGGCTGGCAGGCGTTGGCGCCGGCTCGCGACAGGTGATGTTTGCCGATCTTGACGGTGATCTTGACGCCGATATCGTGGTGCGCCATGCGTCGCCGCCGCACGCGGTGTTCGAGAACCGGCTTCTCTGGGACTATCGACCGGCCCCGGGCTTTGATGAGCTGCGAGCGCTGGAGATGACCGCAATTGTCGCCGGCGACGTCGACGGCGACGGTCGCACTGAGCTGTACACGGCCGACGACCGGGGTGCGGTGCTGCGGTGGCAACCCGACAACAGCGGAATCTGGTATAGCGACCTCCTCGACATGGCAACGGATGAGCCCATCGATCGGCTCGCCCTCGCCGATCTGTCGGGAGACGGCGCCCTCGAGCTGATTCTCTCCCGTCGCGACCGGTTGGATGTGTTGGACCCGCTTGACGGCGCCCGGTTGACCTCGATAGAGGGACCGGCACAATCCTGGGCGCTTGCCGCCCTCGACCCCGGGCGGGGGCCGTCGCTGGTGGCATGGGCTCCCGGCCTTCCGCCGCGGGTCCACCGCCCCGGCCCCGGACGGCATCCCTTCGTGGCCCTCAAGCTGACGGGAAGGGAAGATAGATCGGACGCCTTGCGTTCCAACGTCTCGGGCATTGGAAACCGGATCGCGATGCGGGCTGGCAGCCGCTGGACGGTCGCCGACACCTTGCGGAGCAGCTCGGGCCCCGGCCAGAGCCTGCAACCGATCGAGATGGGTGCCGGCGGTCGCCAGGGGGCCGATTTCGTGTCCATCGACTGGTCGGACGGCGTCTTTCAGACCGAGCTCGACCTTGCCGTCGGCACCACCCATGTCATCGCCGAGGCGCAGCGGCAGTCGTCGAGCTGTCCGGTGCTCTTCGCCTGGAACGGACTGGAGTACGCATTTATCAGCGACATTCTCGGCGTCGGCGGGATCGGCTACGCCATCGCCCCGGGCGAGTACGGCGAGCCGCGTCCGTGGGAGAACTTCCTCCTTCCCGAGGGGCTTCCCGCAGTGCGAGACGGAGTCCTGACGGTCAAGATCACCGAGCCGATGGAGGAGGCGACTTATCTTGACGCTGCACGGATCGTCGCCTATGACCTGGCGCCCGGCTGGTCGATGGCGCTCGACGAACGCATGGCCATCGCCGGCCCCGACCTCACCGGAGAGCCGGTGTTCTTCCGCCGCGAGTGGCTGCCGATCGAGGCGCGCAACGACCGCGGCGAGGACGTCACCCATTCCATAGGTGAAGCTGACCTGGTCGCGGCACCGGTTGGAACGGTCGACAATCGTTTCATCGGTTTGCTTGCCGGCGAGCACGTCCTCACCTTGAGATTCGACAAGCCACTGGACAGACTCGGCGATCAGCTCGTGTTGATTGCAGACGGTTGGGTCGAGTACCCGTACTCGCAGACCAACTTCGCAGCCTGGCAGGCCGGCAGGAGCTATGACGCACCAACCCTCGAAGCCCGCGGCGCCGACGGCCGTTGGCGGGTCGTCCTCGAGAACTTCGGCTATCCGGCCGGGATGCCGCGGCGGATGTCGGTACCCCTGCCGCGGCTGCCGGCGGGCACCTTCGAGCTTCGTCTGCGCACCAACCAGGAGATATATTGGGACCGCATCGCGGTGGCCGCGGCCGAGGCGAGCCCCGAGCTTCGGAGGCAGGAGCTCGCGTTGGTGAGGGCACATCTCGGCAGGACCGGATTTGCACACCGCACCACCGGGCCACAGCGGCTGCCGGGCTACGATTACGGACGAAGGGCCCCGCTCTGGGACACCAGGTTCCAGGCCGGCTGGTACACCCGACTTGGAGACATCACCGAGCTCGTCAACACGGCAGACGACGCGCTGGCCATCTTCGGTCCGGGCGAAGAGGTGCATCTCGAGTTTGGCGAGCCGCAACACGACCTGCCTGCGGGATGGCGGCGGGTGATGGTGCTCGAAACAGACGGCTGGTGCAAGGACATGGACCTCTACACGAGGGACGGCAGCACCCTCGAACCGCTACCGGCTCGAGGAAGCGGCGCCAACCCCCGGGGGGCACAACTCCACCAGACTTACAACACACGTTACCTCGACGGCCAGGAATGACCCGAAGAAATCAAGGGAGCGAATGAGTCGTTCTTCTACACGTCACTTGGTGCTGTGGATTCTCAACCGCAGGGGCTCACGCTGCAGCCGCAATCTGTCGCCCCTTCAGGGCTCTTGTCCAGAGAGCAACTCGTACCTGGGGCTGGCGCCCCAGGCTATGAGTCTGTCGCGCCTTCGGCGCTCCATCGCAGGCCAAGAACCCCGTACCGAGTGAACCCTGAACCCTGA
>JAIVTZ010000154.1:0-7267 GCA_049188105.1 Deltaproteobacteria bacterium
CTGGGCCCGGTCGTGAGAGAATCGGTCTCGATGTCCCACATGGTGTCCGTTCCTCTTTGGCTGCTCGTCTTGATCAGCGTTCTTGCGGGTCTGGCGGCGCTCGACCGTCTGCTCGTTCCGAGCGCCCGCTGGTTTGTCCGCCGGCGGGTCAGCCGGGTCCTCGAGGAGGTTGGACAGCGGCTGCGTATCCAGATCGAGCCCTTCAAGCTCACAAAGCGCGAGGTGCTGATCGACCGGCTCATTTACGACCCCGGTGTCATGGATGCGGTGGAGTCGCTCGCTCGGGAGGAAGGCGTGCCTCGCCAGGTGGTGATGGAACGGGTCGAACGTTATGCGCACGAGATTGTGCCTGCGTTCAACGCCTACTTCTACTTTCGAATCGGCTACTGGATCGCGCGAAACCTCGCACGGTTGCTCTACCGGGTGCGGTTGGTCATCACCGACGAGGAGGCGTTGGCGGCCATCGAGCCGAAGTCGACGGTGGTATTCGTCATGAACCACCGCAGCAACATGGATTACATCCTCGTGGCCTATCTGGCCGCGTCACAAACCACCCTCAGCTACGCGGTCGGAGAGTGGGCCCGGGTGTGGCCGCTGCAAACCTTGATCCGCGCGATGGGAGCCTACTTCGTGCGGCGGAGGTCTCGAAACCCGCTCTATAGGCACGTCCTCGCACGCTACATCCACATGGCCACCGAGGGCGGCCTGGCACAGGCGATCTACCCCGAGGGTGGCCTGACCCGCGACGGTCGTCTCCGCGAGGCCAAGCTCGGATTGCTCGATTACATGCTCCGCTCCTTCGATCCCGACGGCGACCGCGACCTCGTGTTTATCCCGGTCGGCATCAATTACGACCGCGTTTTGGAAGACCGCACGATGCTGCTCGGCCTCGAGGAGGACCCGCCCCGACCGTCAGCAATGCGGGTGGTCGCACGCACCGCCGGGTTCGCTCTTCGCAACGCCGGTCTGATGGTGTCGGGACGCTGGCACCGTTTCGGTTACGCGTGCGTCAATCTCGGCCGGCCGGTTTCGATGCGGCGCTATTGCAACGACCATGACCTGCGGCCCGCCGAGCTCGAACGGGAGGCCCGCTTCACAAAGGTCGCAGCCATTGCCGAGGAGCTTATGGCCGACCTCGCCGAGATCATCCCGGTGGTTCCAGTGTCGATCGTCGCCCGCGTATTCGAGAGAAGGACCGAACCCATGAGCGAGCTCGAGCTCAAGACGGGAGCACAGCGCTTGATGGAAGAGCTGGAAGCCCGTGGGGCGCGGGTCTACATCCCGCGGCGCGACCGCGAGTACGCGATCGAGGTCGGGCTGCGAATGCTCGTACTCCGCCACATCGTCGACGAGACCGACGGGCTCTACGCCGTGGCGGAGGACGAGCGAAACCTGCTCGCCTATTACGCCAACTCGATCGCCCACCTTTTCTCCTCTGCGTGGCCGATCGAGCGGCAACATTTTAATATTAACGATTAAACGTCCGAATGCCCTTCGGCCGCGGCGAGGATCTGGCGCTGGATCTCGATGTTGTCTCGGTGGCCGGTGAGCTTGGCGGTTACTTTGCCCCGCATCGGGTAGCCAAGCATGTAGAGATCACCGATGATGTCGAGGATCTTGTGGCGTACGAACTCGTCCGGAAAACGGAGATCGGTGTTGATGACGTTGTCCTCACCGACCAGGATGAAATTGTCGAGGCGTCCGCCGGTCCCGAGGCCGAGCTCGTTGATCATCTTGAGGTCGCGCATGAAACCGAAGGTCCGTGCGGGCGCGATCTCCTCGCGGTAGGCCTCGCAATCGGTGAACACAAAATCGTAGTACTGCTCGCCGATCGGCGGCGGGTAGCGCAGCAGGTAGGAAACCGAGAAGACGTCCGCCGGCTCGATGACCAACGACTTGCCACTGCCGTCATCGATCTCATAGCGGCGGCCGATCACCAGCTCCTTGACCGGTGCGTCCTGATCCACCATCCCGACCTCCTCGAGGTGCTCGAGAAAGCCGAGCGCGGAACCATCGATCACCGGAATCTCGCCGTGGACCTTGACCAGGAGGTTTGTGATGCCGCAGGCGTGCAGCGCCGACAGCAGGTGCTCGACCGTGCGAATGCTCTCGCCGTCGCGGGTCAGGGTGGTGGCGTAGTCGGTCTCGGCCACGGAGCTCACGTGCGCGGGCATCGTGATCCCGCGCGGCAGGGTGATGAAGTGGATCCCGGTGTCGGGCGGCAGGGGCTGGATCACCATGCCGGTACGGCCGCCGGAGTGCAGCCCGAGCCCATAGATGACGCTCGCGTCACGAATCGTTCTCTGCGGCCGGTCGGTTGTCTCGAGCATCGGCAGCTCCGGTGGTGGCTTGAAGCTCATCACCGGTTCGATACGCTCGCGACTCTCCTCGAGCACCCCTTCGCCGGCGGTCTCGATCCGCGTCTGCCTGGCCTTCAAGGCGTCCTTCACCGCCCCTACCGTGCGGTCGTAGGAGAGTGGCTTCTCGAGATAGTCGTGGGCGCCCATCTTGATCGCCTTGACCGCGGTCTCCGAGGTCCCGTGGCCGGACATCATGATCACCATCGCGTTCGGATCCACGTCGCGCACGGCCTGAAGGGTCTCGAGGCCGTCCCAGTCCGGCAGCCAGATATCGAGGAAGACCACGTCCGGCCGCTGCTCGCGGTACAGGTGGAGGGCCTCTTCGCCGCTGGGGGTGGTCAGCGTCCGGAATCCCTCATCACCCAGGATCTGCGACAGGGTGGTGAGGATTCCCTCCTCGTCATCAACAATCAGTATCAACTCATTCATGGTCGTGCCAGTGTGCAGGGTTGTTGCTAAACGGTCAAGAGATGCGGCTGATGGCTTTACGGCAAGACGGCTTTACGGCAGGACGGCTATTCGGCAGGACGGCTTTACGGCAGGACGGCTTTACGGCTTTACGGCTTTACGGCAGTTTGGTAATTCTGCTTTACGGCCCTGCGGCTTTTCGGCGGGACTTTGATGGTGGGGTTAACATGAAGCGCAATGAGAGACCATCGAAAGCTCGAGATCTTCGGGTTGGCAGACCAGCTTGTGGTTGATGTCTACCAACACACGCGCAGATTCCCAAAGGAAGAGCGGTATGGCCTCGTCAGCCAAATGCGCCGTTGCGCAGTCTCTGTTGCAGCAAATATTGTCGAAGGGTGCGGACGAAGAACCGAAGCTGAGTTCGATCGATTCCTGGATATTGCATTCGGTTCGGTCCGCGAGCTGGGATATTTCATCGATCTCTCAGGGCGTCTCGGTTTTCTCACGAGCGATTCAGAAACCCTGCTCGCGAAATCCCAACGCCGAGCCTCCGGCGCGTTAGCCGCCTTTATCAAGAAACGGGTAGAGTTCCGCCAATAGCAGCCCAATCCCGCCGAATACCCGTTCTATCCTGCCGTCCTACCGTATAGCCGTCCTACCGTCCTGCCGTCCTACCGTCCTGCCGTCCTGCCGTCCTGCCGTCCTGCCGTAAAGCCGAATAGCCGTTGGTCTGACCGGCGGCATCAGCGCTTCCCACTGACCGAGAAGTAGCGCGCGTCTGGATGATGAAAGACCATTGCGCTGACCGAGGCTTCGGGCGCCATCATCATGCCGTCGGTGAGGGTGACACCGATCTCCTCGGGACCGAGCAGCTCCCACAGCGCGGCCTGGTCGTCGAGCTCGGGGCACGCGGGATAGCCGAAGCTGAAGCGCTTGCCGCGGTAGCGGGCGGCAAAGCGGTCCTTCATGGTCATCTCAGGCGGGTCCGGGAAGTCCCACATCCCGCGCAGACGGGCGTGCAGCCACTCGGCGGAAGCCTCGGCGGTTTCGATGGCAAGGGCCTGGATCGCATGGCTCTCCAGGTACTCCCCCGCCTCCTTGGCCACCATCGAACGGTCGCGAACCTCTTCACCGGCGCCGACCACGAAGAGAGCAATCGAGTCGCGGACGCCGTGCACGGGCGGCGCTACGAAGTCGGCAAGACTCAGCCCGCCGGGCTTCTCCTGGCGCCCGAAGTGGAAAGTGTGGACCGGGTCTGTCGCGCCGGGCTCGAAGAGATCGATGGCATCGCCATTGGGCTCGGCCTCGAAAAAGCGCCACACCGCTCGCACGCGCATCCACTCCTCGACGTTGCTCTTGAGCGATTCGATCATCGCCTGCAGCTTCTCGGCCTTGACGTCGCCCTCGTCGACAAGCCTGGCGAAGCTGCCGCGCAGCCCCAGGTGCTTGCCGTAGAGCATCTGCGGATTGATAAAGGACCAGACCTCGCGCAGATCGTCGACCGGCGACCACACGACGCGGTCCGAGCGCGGCGGCGGCACTGGGTCGAGGTCTGTCCGAACGGCGCGGCCGGTGGACGCCGCCACGGCTCGGGAGCGCACACGAGCTGTCGGCTTCACCGGTTCAGGCTTCGGCTCCGCGGCCTTCGATTCCGTCGCGACACCCCCGTCTTCGACGATACGAAGCATGGTGTCGAGCCCCGCCATGGCATCGGCGCAGTAGATCACCGAGCCGCCGTAGGCCGGAGCGATTCGCTCACGGGTAAAGCGCGCAGAAAGCGCGGCGCCGCCGACCAGGATCGGCGCAGTCACGCCGGCGGCCCGCAGATCCTCGGCGGTGACGACCATCTGATGCGCCGACTTGACGAGCAGTCCCGACAGCCCGACAGCATCCGGTCGGTGCTCGCGCACGGCTTCGATCAGGGTCTCGGGGATGACCTTGATCCCGAGGTCCTCGACCTCGAAACCGTTGTTGGTGAAAATGATCTCGACCAGGTTCTTGCCGATGTCGTGGACGTCGCCCTTGACGGTGGCGAGGACGACCCGGCCGCGGGCTGCCGAGGTGTCGGCGTCCATGAACTGCTCGAGGTGGGAGACCGCGGCTTTCATCGCCTCGGCACTCTGCAGAACTTCGGCAATGATCAGCTCGTTCGCGTTGAACAGCCGCCCGACCTCCGCCATCCCGGCCATCAACGGCCCGTTGATGATCTCCAGCGGCTTGGCGCCTTCGCCTCGCTTGAGCTCGAGATCTTCGACCAGGCCGCTGCGGCTGCCATCGACGATGTAGCCGGCGAGGCGCTCATCGAGCGGCTGCTCTGGGCGGACAACGGCCTGGCGCTTGGCGCCGCGAAAGTGGTCGCTGACGCGGGTCACGTGATGGACGTGGATCGCGGCCCGCTGCTCCGGCGGCTGCTCGCGCCAGTCCTGCGGCGCATCGGTGAGAGCCGCATCCCCGGCGTCGTCGACCGGGAGGTTGAAGAGCAGGGCCTCCACCATCCGCCGCTCCTCCTCGGGGATCGCAGCATAGCGTTCGACACGCTCGGAGTTGACGATCGCGAGGTCGAGGCCGGCCTTGGTGCAAAGGTAGAGAAAGACCGAGTTCACGACCTCGCGGGCACGAAGGGGCAGGCCGAAGCTGACGTTGGAGATGCCGAGCACGGTCGGACACGCGGGGAAGGCCCGCTTGATCAGCCGCAGCCCTTCGATGGTCTCGACCGCGCCGCCGATGTAGTTCTCGTCGCCACTCGCCGCCGGAAAGACCAGCGGGTCGAAGATGATGTCCGTCTCCGGCAACCCGTACTCTTCGGTCAACAGATGATGTCCGCGGCGGGCAATTTCGAGCTTTCGCTCACGCGAAAATGCCTGCGCCTCGACTGGGTCCTCGTCGATGACCCCGAAGATGACCGCCGCACCGTAGCGGCGCAGCAGTGGCGCCACCGCCTCGATCCGCTCCTCGCCGTCCTCGAGGTTGACCGAGTTGACGATCGACTTGCCCTGGCAGTAGGTGAGCGCGACCTCGATCGCCTGGGGATCGGTGGAGTCGATCATGATCGGCGTCTTGACCGCGCGGCCGATCCGGTCATAGAGCTCGTGCACCGCGGCCTTCTCGTCGCCCTCGGTGGACTGCAGGCAGACATCGATGATCTGCGCGCCGCTCTTCACCTGGCGGCGGGCGATCTCGGTCGCTTCGTCCCAATCGCCGGCGTTCACGAGCTCCCGAAACTTCTTCGAGCCAATAACGTTGGTGCGCTCGCCGACCAGCAGCGGCCGATTGTCCTCATCGGGCTCGACGAGGTCGATGCCCGTGTAGACGGCTCGCCGTTCCCGTCGCTCTGTCAGCGGCCGCGGTTTCCGCCCTTCCACCATGCGGGCTATCGCCGCGATGTGGGCGTCGGTGGTGCCGCAGCAGCCGCCGACGAGGTTCAGCCATCCGGCGTCGACGAAGCGCGAGAGCGCGGCGGCCAAGCTTTCCGGCGTCTCCGGGTAATGGCCGTCCTCGTCCGGCAGACCGGCGTTTGGAAAGCACGACACCGCAACCCGCGCCCGCTCATGGATGGTCCGCAGGTGGTCGGTCATGAGATCGGGGCCGGTGGCGCAGTTGAGCCCGACTGCCAGCTTCTCGGCATGCTCGATAGAGGCCAGAAAGGCGTCCGCCGCTTGGCCGCCGAGCATCGTTCCCGAGGCCTCGATGGTTCCCGACACCACCACCGGCCGCCGCACCCCGGCGTCGGCAAACGCCTCCCCGACCGCAATCAGCGCCGCCTTGGTGTTGCGGGTGTCCTGGCAGGTTTCGATAAAGAGCAGGTCCACCCCGCCCTCGAGGAGGCCGCGGACCTGCTCGCCGAAGGTCCACACGAGCTCTGCAAAGGTGATGCCGCCGGTGACCGAGATTGCCTTTGTGGTCGGGCCGATCGAGCCGGCTGTGAAGCGCGGCCTGGCCGGGGTGGAGGCATCGGTCGCCGCTTTGACCGCGAGCTCCGCGGCCAGCCGGTTGAGCGCCCGCGCTTCGTCCGCGAGCCCGTACTCGGCAAGTACCAGCGGTGTGCCGCCAAAGGTGTTTGTCTCGATGATGTCGGCGCCGGCTGAGAGATAGGCGCGGTGAACCTCGAGGATCACGTCCGGCCGCGTCCGCACCAGGATCTCGTTGCAGCCCTCGAGCTCGGCGCCGCCGAAATCGTCTACCCCGAGCTCCTTCGACTGCAGCATCGTCCCGGTGGCGCCATCCAGCACCAGGATCCGCTCCGCCATGAGCGCGCGCAGCTCAGCTGTCCGGTCGGTGCCGGCAGCAATCAGATTGGCGTCACGTAAATCGTTAGTCATCTTCGTACCTGCAGGGTTCAGGGTACTCGATGGACCGCGGTTGTCGCCACCCGTTTTCCGAAGCGGTCCGAAAATTCGAAATTCGAAATTCGAAATTCGAAATTCCTACCTTCCAGCGTCGTCGATGACGGGGAGAATCGCCTGCGGCTTCTTGAAGGGTGCGATCAGGTACGCGCCGGC
>JAIVTZ010000155.1:0-7263 GCA_049188105.1 Deltaproteobacteria bacterium
CTCGCTCTCGGTGGAGACCTCGCCCGAGAACGCGTGGCCGCGGGCGCAGCCCGCGGACGGCGGGCGGCTCGGGAGCAGGGACGATCTAGAGGGCGCGCATGAGGTCGTCGGACGGTTCGATCTCGGCGATGACGCGGGTGGGGCCGGTGAGGCGGGTTGGGCAGTTTGGTGGTTCGCCGAGTGCCTCGACCGTTATCCGGTCGCCGGATGCCGGCAGCAGCACGACCCGCCGCAGATCGTGCGCCGCCATGACGAGGAGCGCCACCGCCACCAGTCCAGAGCCGCAGGCCAAGGTCTCGCCCTCGACCCCGCGCTCCCAGGTCCGCACACGAACCACGCCGTCGGACTCGACCTCGTAGAAGTTGACGTTGGCGCCTTCCGGGCCCAACGCCTCATGGCTGCGGAGGTGCGGTGCTATCGCCGAAAGGTCGAGGTTGCGTATCTCGCCGGCCGATACCACCAGATGCGGCACACCGACGCTCAGGAGCCGATGGTCCGTCATTGAACCGGAGGCGGTGATCGCCGGATGGCGGGGGGGCTCGTCCGGGGCCGGGATGTCGAGGGTCACCTGATGGCCGTCAACCTCGGCGGGAATCGGTCGCCACGCGGTCTCGACCACCAACCGCTTCTCGCACCCGAGGAGCTCCACCGCAGCGCGAGCGGCACAGCGGGCGCCATTGGCGCAGAAAACTGCCTCGCCGCCGTCGGCATTCCGATGGACGAGGCGAACCCGATCCGCACCCTCGGCGGCCAGCGCGATGGTGCCGTCGGCGCCGACCCCGAGCCGGCGGTGGCAGAGCCGCCGCACCAGGTCGCCATCTTGCGCCAAGCGCTCCGACCAGCTTCCGATCCCGAGCAGGAAGTCGTTGCCCGCGCCCTCGACCTTGAAAAGACCGGACCTCACGGCACGGCGCCCATCACCACCGTGCAATCGGCCGCAGCACTCTCATTTCCGACGCCATCCACCGCCACCACCACGTACCGCAACGCTCCCAGAGGTGGTGATGGATCGGTCAACTCGACCACCCGCAGACCGTCCGCGAGAACCTCGGCCTCCGCACGCCCTTCATGTCTTGAGACGCGATAGGTCACATCACCCACAACCGCCTGCCAGCGCACCCGAACACGGGGCCCCTCCGGCAAGCAGACAACGCCCGCTGGCGTCGCCGGCGGGTAGGTGTCGGGATGATCGACGCGTGCCGGTGGAGACGGATCACCGACCACCTCTCCACCACCCTGGATCATTCGCACCGATCGCAACCGGTAGCTCCAGCTCCGACCCTGGGCGGCCGTCGCGTCGCGGAATTCACCGCCCTTGACCGGTTCCTCGGTGACCGCGGTCCACGTGGCACCGTCGGCGGATCGTTCGACCAACGCCGCGAGATCGTCGGTTTGGCGCCACCTCACGTCGATGCCACCCGCTCCTGCCTCGAGCTGCACATCGACGGGTGGCGGCGGCGCCGTCTGGGGTTCGAGCCGCACGACGTTGGACAGCACCGACCCCCGTTTCCGGCAGCACACGGTGCGGACCCCGTACCAGAGAACCGGCGACTCCGTCTCCGCCCCCTCCGATTCTCGCCACCGAGCCAGATCATCGCGATAGACCAGGTCAGCGCCGTTAGTGATCGCCGCCAGCTGGTTCGGCTCCAGCTCCTGGATCACCTCGCCCTCGCCCTCGAGAAGCTGGCGGCGCAATTGGCGATCCTGGGCCGAGACCGGCGGCGGCGGCTCCTGGCCCGCCGGCAGCGTGGCGCGCCACACCTGAATCGCCTCGACATCGGTCAGCGCACCGCCGTCGGTGGTCAGCGAGGGATAGCTCCACCGCAGGACTGCGTCGTCGCCCTCTTGAAAGGCGGTCAGATCGGTGGTCCGCTCTGCAACCCGGATCTCGGGCGGCAGCGGCGGACCCTCCTTGCCACAGCCCGACAGGACAATCACCAGGGCCAAGAGAATGGGGGCCAGAGTTTTGAGTTTTGAGTTTTGAGTTTTGAGTTCTCCTGCAACCGCTGCTCCAAATACAAGCACTCGTCTGGCGGTGGGTGACCCAATGCTCGGCATTCCTAATTCCTAATTCACAGTATGTAGCGCGCCAGGTCGCGATCGCCGACGAGGTCACCGAGACGCTCCTGCACCATTTCCGCGCTCACTTCGACCATCTCACCGGCGCGGTCAGGGGCCGAGAAGCTGAGCTCCTCGAGCAGACGTTCGAGGACAGTGTGGAGGCGTCGAGCGCCGATGTTTTCCGCGGCCTCATTGATCTCAGCCGCCATCGACGCGATCGTCTTGACGGCCTCGTCTGAGAAACGCAGCTCGAGGTCTTCGGTCGCAAGGAGCTCGGTGTATTGGCGGATGAGCGAGTTCTCGGGCTCGGTGAGGATGCGCTCGAACTCCTCGGCGCCGAGCGACTGCAGCTCGACCCTGATAGGGAACCGCCCCTGCATCTCAGGGATCAGATCGGCCGGACGCGAGACGTGGAAAGCGCCGGCGGCGATGAACAGGACATGGTCGGTGCGCACCACGCCGTAGCGGGTGTTGACGTGGGTCCCCTCGACGATGGGCAGGAGATCCCTCTGCACCCCCTCCCGCGACACGTCCGGACCGCGTCCGCCCGCGTCCTCACGCGAGCAGATCTTGTCGATCTCGTCGAGGAAAACGATGCCGGACTCCTCGACCCTCTTGATCGCCTCGCCCTCCACCTGCGCGCGGTCGATGAGCTTCTCCTCCTCCTCCGAAAGCAGGACCCGGCGTGCCTCGGCGACCGTCATACGTTTCGTGGCCTTGCGGCCCATGAGGCCGCCGAACATGTCCTTGAGGTTGATGCCCATCGACTCCATCCCCTGCGGGGTGAACATCTCGACGGTCGGCATCCGGTCCTCCGCGACCTCGAGCTCGATCTCGTTCTCCTCCAGCAGCCCGTCGCGCAGCGGCCGCTTCAGAGCCCGGCGGCGCTCCTCGAGGGCGGTGTCGGCAACCGAGCTCGAGCTCACAACGAGGAGATCGAGCAGGCGGTCCTCGGCCGCCCGTTCGGCGCGAACCGTAACCTCGGCCACCCGTTCGGCGCGGACCAGCTGGATCCCCGCGTCGAGCAGATCGCGGATGATCGACTCGACATCACGGCCGACATAGCCGACCTCGGTGAACTTCGAGGCCTCGACCTTGAGAAACGGCGAGCCGGTGAACCGTGCCAGGCGGCGCGCGATTTCGGTCTTGCCGACCCCCGTCGGTCCGATCATGATGATGTTCTTGGGTACCACCTCCTCGCGCAGCTCGGGACTGAGCTGCTGGCGGCGCCAGCGGTTGCGCAGGGCAACGGCCACCGCGCGCTTGGCCGCGTCCTGACCGATGATGAAGCGGTCGAGCTCGGCCACGGTCTCCTTGGGGGTCAGTTTCTCCAGTATCACGTTTTGAGCTCCTCGATGGTGATGTGATCGTTGGTGTAGATGTCGATGCCGGCGGCGATTACGAGTCCCTCATTGACGACCTCGCCGGCATTGAGCTCGGTGTGCTTGAGGAGCGCACGCGCCGCGGCCAGGGCGTAGCTTCCTCCCGAGCCTACGGCTACGACGTCATCGTCCGGCGAAATCACTTCGCCGGTACCGGACACCAGGAGCGTCATTCTGTGGTCGGCGGTGATCAGGAGCGCTTCGAGATGGCGCAGCGCCTTGTCCGTCCGCCAGTCGCGGGCGAGCTCGACCGCCGCCCGATCGAGGTTGTGACCATACTCCTCGAGCTTGGCTTCGAAGCGAGTGAACAGCGCCAGGGCGTCCGCCACCGAGCCCGCAAACCCGGCCAGCACCTTGCCGCCGGCGAGGCGCCGCACCTTGGCCGCACGATGCTTGACCACGGTTGTTCCCAGGGTCACCTGACCGTCCGAACCGATCGCCACGACGCCGTCCTTGCGGACTGCCAGAACCGTCGTGTGGTGCCATTCACTCTTCATCTCAGCCTCCGATTTCAATCGCGACTCCGACCTTTCAATCAGGCCGGCATTCTACCGTTATAACGTTCTAACGTTCAAAAATTCACACCTTTTCGAGCTTTGCGATTGTGGGCACGAGGGTCTTGCGGCCGGCACGATCGAAGTAGACCACCAGCTTGAGCTGCGCACCTCGGCCCTGGCAGGCCAGCACGACCCCGGTTCCGAAGCGGCGGTGGCGAACACGATCACCCGGGCGCCAGGTCGCGCCGGTGCCGTCGGTCACCGCGGCCGGGATCTTCGAGCCACCCGCTCGTGACGCGGCGCCCGCGCCACCGGCGGGACGGCGTGTCGCCCCTGGGCGAGCCCCACGCACCGGCCGCGCCGCGGGCGACGACGGCCAGCTCGGCGCCGGCGCCGACACATCCTCCACCACATTCGGCGGCAGCTCGTCGACGAAGCGTGAGATCCGGGTCGCCTGCCGCTGCCCGAAGAGAAAGCGGTTCCGAGCCCCGGTGAGGGCCAACCAACGGCGGGCGCGGGTCATGCCGACGTAGGCGAGGCGACGTTCCTCCTCGAGCCCCTCGGGGTCGTCCCGTGAGTTGGCGTGCGGCAGCAGCCCATCCTCCAAGCCGACGAGGAAGACGACGTCGAACTCGAGGCCCTTGGCCGAGTGCAGGGTCATCAGAGCCACGCCTTCGGGGGTTCCCTGATCGTTGTTATCCTCCAGGAGCGCCACCGCATCGAGAAACTCCTCGAGGTCCTGGCCGCGAACCGCCGCCTCGGCCACCGCCGCCGCAAGTTGCTGGAGGTTCTCCCGCCGCGCGACCCGATCCTCGGCCTCGCCCTCGTACATGGCGAAAAGGCCGGACGCCTCGAGCAGCCAACCGACGAGGTCTCCGGGCGCGAGCTCGTCGCGTCGTTCCCCGGCCTCGTCGAGGAGGCTGAAGAAGCGCTCCAGGGAGAGCCGGGCGCGTGGGCTGAGGTCCCCGGGCAGACGCCGCGCCGCTTCCGGAAGATCGATCTCGTTCTCCTCCGCCGACCGCCGGAGCACGTCCATGGTGGCCGCGCCGATTCCGCGGGTCGGGGTGTTGACCACGCGCTCGAACGACAGCAGGTCGCCCGGCCGCACGATGAGCCGGAGATAGGCCAGGGCATCCTTGATCTCGGCGCGCTGCCAGAACCGCAGACCGCCCACGACCCGGTAGGGCACGCGGCGGCGGGTGAGCTCCTCTTCGAAGGGCCGGGTCTGAGCATTGGTGCGCATCAGCACCGCCATCTCGTGCAGGGCGTGACTGCCGGCCAGTACCTCCATCTGGTCCACGACCCAGCGCGCCTCACCGCGCTCGTCCTGGGAGATACACAGCCGAACCGGCTCGCCGCCCTCACGGCTGGTGAAGAGGCGCTTGCCGCGGCGACCGGCGTTGGCCGCGATGAGGCCGGCCGCGACGGCGAGGATAGGCGCAGTCGAACGATAGTTCTCCTCCAGCGCCACCACCCGGGCGCCGGGGAAAAAGTTTTCGAAGCGAAGGATGTTGTCGAGCTCGGCTCCCCGCCAACGATAGATCGACTGGTCCTCGTCGCCGACGGCGGTGAGGTTTCCCACGCCGTCGAGCACGACCCTCAGAAGATCCATCTGGAGAGCATTCGTATCCTGAAACTCGTCGACCAGGAGGTAGTGCGCCCGCCGCGTGACCACCCGCCGGATCTTCGAGTCATGGCGCAGAGCCTCGAGCCCGGACACCAGCATGTCGTCGAAATCGACCACCCTGGCCGCCCGCTTGAGCTTGGCGTAGCGCTCCCAGACGCGGGCCAGGGTCTCGTCTGATGATCCGGCTGCGCCCTGGGCGAAGGCCTCGAGCCCGGTGCCGTGGTTGACCAGACCGGAGATCCGCGACAGCACCGCCCGCGGCGGGAGCTCCCGTGGATCGAGACCGAGATCCTTGAGCGCGCGAGTCGCCAGCGCCCGCTGGTCGTCGGCGTCAGCGATTCCAAAGTACGGCGGCAGTCCTGCGGCAGCCGGGTACCGGCGAATAATGTCGAGCGCCCAGCGGTGGAACGTGCCGACAAAACCTCCGCCGAGCGGACGGCCGACGAGGCTCTCTACCCGCTCGCGCATCTCCCGCGCCGCCTTGTTGGTGAAGGTCACCGCGGTGATTCCGGAAGGCTCGGCCGCGCCCACGGCCAACAGGTGGGCAATGCGGTAGGTGAGAACGCGGGTCTTGCCGGAGCCGGCGCCGGCGAGCACCAGCAGCGGGCCCTCGCCGTGGGTCACGGCCTCACGCTGCGGCGGGTTGAGATCATCGAGAAGGGAACTCAAGGAACCGGCACCTCCAGAGGAAGAAAGAAGGTAGCAGCGCGGCCGCGGAGACTCAACCTTTCGATTTCGAATTTCGGATTTCGAATTTCGAATTTCCGGCCTTCCCCCCAGGTCAGGATTGGCTGGATCTTCAAAACCTGTCCCAGAATCCCAGGGCGACTATTGCTCGGGGCGTTCCGGCTGCGACTTGCTGTCCGCCCGTCTGCTGGTCCGTTACATGGTCGGGCGATGGACAAATTCGAAATTCGAAATTCGAAATTCGAAATTCACTCGACGGTGACGCTTTTGGCCAGATTTCTCGGCTGGTCGACATCGTTGCCGAGCTCCACCGCCACGTGGTAGGCCAGTAGCTGCAGCGGCACCACCGCCACCACCGGCTGCAGCAGCGGGTGGACCCGCGGCACCGGCAGCACCAGATCTGCCACGTTGTCGAGGCCGCCGGTGTCCCCGTCGGAGACCGCGAGCACCGCGGCGCCTCGCGCGCGCACCTCCATCAGATTGCCGATGAGCTTCTCCCTGGTCGCGCCTTCCGGCGCCACCGCCACCACCGGGAAGCCCTCCTGGAGGAGGGCGATCGGGCCGTGCTTCATCTCGCCGGCCGGGTAGCCCTCGGCGTGGAGATAGGAGATCTCCTTGAGCTTGAGGGCCCCCTCGAGGGCGATCGGGTAGAGGATGCCGCGCCCCAGGTAGAGCGAGTCGGTGGCGTCGGCGAGCATTTCGGTGCCCTCACGATAGAGCTCGGGATCGATGGCCAGGGCCTGCTCCACCGCCAGCGGCAGGCGCTGGAGCTCTGCCACGAGGTCGATGTCGGTGGCGTCGGCCAGACCACGGACGGAGCGCAGGGCCAGCGCCATCAGGACCAGGGCCACGAGCTGGGTGGTAAAGGCCTTGGTCGAGGCGACCCCGATCTCCGGCCCGGCCTGGGTGAGCATGCGGGAGGTGGCGAGACGCCATGACGACGAGCCACGGTTGTTGCACACCGTCGCCAGCAGGGCGCCGCCCTCGCGCGCCATCTCCATGGCAGCCA
>JAIVTZ010000156.1:0-7248 GCA_049188105.1 Deltaproteobacteria bacterium
TCTCATGGTCTCGGATCCCTTCGGTCGTCGCGCACCCGCTCGACCGCCCGCCGCCAGCCGTCATACCGGCGTTCCCGCTCGGCGGCGTCCATCGCCGGCACGAAGCGGCGGTCCTCCCGCCAGATCCCCTCGATTTCCTCGGGGCTCTGGTACATGCCCGCACCGAGACCGGCGAGAAAGGCGGCACCGGCGGCGGTTGTCTCCAGCAGCTGTGGCCGGATGACCGGCAGATCGAGGATGTCGGACTGGAACTGCATGAGGGCGTTGTTGGCCGCCGCGCCGCCATCGGCGCGCAGCTCGCGCAACGGCTCGCCGCCATCGCAGTGCATGGCATCGACCACGTCCCGGGTCTGGTACGCGATGCTGTCGAGGGTGGCGCGGATGATCTGGTCGCGGCCGCTGCCGCGGGTCAGCCCGACGATGGCGCCGCGCGCGTGCATGTCCCAGTAGGGCGCGCCGAGGCCTGCGAAGGCCGGCACCACGTACACCCCCTGAGTGTCGTTCACCCGGGCGGCCACCTCCTCGGTCTCGACCGCGCTGCCGATGAGGCCCATCTCGTCGCGCAGCCACTGGATGGCGGCGCCGGTGGTGAAGATCGACCCCTCGATGGCGTAGGCCGGGCGGCCGTGGGCGTCGCAGCAGACCGTCGTGAGGAGCCCGCAGTCGCTCCGGCGAAGCTCGGAACCGGTGTTGAGCATCACGAAGCAACCGGTGCCGTAGGTGTTCTTGACCATCCCCGGCCGCCAACACCCCTGACCATAGAGCGCCGCCTGCTGGTCGCCGGCGATGCCCGCCACCGGCACCCCACCGGGAAGACTGCCGGAAGGGACCGTGGTGCCGAATACGCCGGAGCTCGGCAGGACCTCGGGCAACATGGCCGCGGGAACGCCGAAGATCTCCAGCAGCTCCGGATCCCAGCGCTGCGAGCGGATGTCGTAGAGCAGGGTGCGCGAGGCGTTGGTGGGCTCGGTCGCGTGGACCGCGCCACCGGTGAGCCTGTACAGAAGCCAGGTGTCGACGGTTCCGAAAACCAGCTCGCCGGCCTCGGCCCGCGGCCGGGCGTCGGGGTAACGGTCGAGAATCCACGTGACCTTCGAGCCCGAGAAGTACGGGTCGACCACGAGGCCGGTGCGCTCGGTGATCATGGTCTCGAGCCCGTCAGCCCGTAGGGTCTCACAGATATCGGCCGTCTGCCGGCTCTGCCAGACGATTGCGGGATGGAGGGGCTCGCCGGTCGCCCGGTCCCACACCAGGGTTGTTTCGCGCTGGTTCGTGATGCCGATCGCGCGGAGCTGCTGCGGCGCCAGAGATGCCTGGTCGAGCGCGGACTCCATCACCCCGAGGCTCACGCGCCAGATCTCCTCCGGGTCGTGCTCCACCCAGCCCGGCTCGGGGTAATGTTGGGTGAACTCCTCGGTGGCGCGGCCGAGCACCGCGCCGTCGCGCGCGAGCACCAGCGCCGTGCTCCCGGTGGTTCCCTGGTCAATGGCGAGGACCGCGTCAGGCATCGATTTTCTCCGGTGAACAGTGTACTGAACCCGGTCTCCTCAGCGGGTTAACAAAATTAGCCCACTAGAGTTCTACATTTCCGGGAGTCGAATCGCGCCCGTGCCCCTGCCCGTGCCCGCGCCCGAAAAAAATCCAGAGAATTCGTATCACTGGAGATGAGCATGGAAAGCTGGCCTCGGACAACAATTCCAGATCGAATGATTACGTGTTCCACAACGGTGTCAGGTTCCGGGCACGGGCTCGGGCACGGGCTCGGGCACGACGCCCGCCCCCTTCAGGGCCCGCCTTCACTCGGCAACAAGATCTCCCGACTGCTCGGCCGACCTGAAGGAGGCGGAAATGCGGGAAGCGGGATTCCAGGATGGACTATGATCGCTGTCGACAAAACCATTGCGGGGGAATGGATGAACGTGGTGGAAGCGCTGATCAAGGTGGTCCTCGATCTACTGCCGATGAGCCTGGTGATTTTCATCGGCGGCGGCGGGATGTGGCTCCTCAACCGGATCATGACCCGACGCGCGGCCGGAGTGCCTGGCAAGGGTATCTTCAGGCGCCAGCTGATACTGGCCATCCTGACCACCGTGCTCCTGGTTGCGATCATCGCGTCGGCGCCCCTTCCGGATTCCGTTCGCGGCAATCTCATCACGCTCTTCGGGATCGCTTTCACCGCTGTCGTCGCCCTTTCCTCGACGACCCTCGCATCCAACGCCATGGCGGGGTTGATGCTGCGGATCGTGCGCAACTTCAAGCGCGGCGACTTCATTCGCGTTGACCAATTCCTGGGGCGGGTCACCGAGCAGGGGCTTTTTCACACCGAGATCCAGAACGAGCGCAGCGATCTCGTGACCTTGCCGAATCTCTTCCTGGCCTCGACGCCGGTCACCGTCATTCGCCCCTCCGGCACCTTCGTCTCCGCCAACATCTCCCTCGGTTACGATGTCCCGCACGACGTGATCGAGAAGCACCTCGTCGAAGCGGCCGAGTCCGCCGGCCTCGTCGAGCCGTTTATCCGCATTCTCGATCTCGGCGACTTCTCGGTCACCTACCAGGTCTCTGGCGGCCTGAGCGACACCAAGAAGTTCCTCAGCGCCAAGACCACCCTCCACCGCGCGGTCCTCGACACCCTGCACCGGAACGGCATCGAGATCGTGTCGCCGAGCTTTATGAACCAGCGTCAGATCACGGATGCCGGGAAGTTCATCCCAAAGGTGAAGAAGAAATCGATCGCACCCTCCGAGGAAGTCGGACCCGACACCGTGGTCTTCGACAAGGCCGACCAGGTGGAGAAGGCCGAGGACCTCCACAATCTCCTCAAGGCCCTCGACAACGAGATTTCCGCGCTCGAAGCCAAGGCGAAGGAGTCCGAGGAAGAAGAGGCCGAGAAGATCAAGGAGACGGTCGACCGTCGGCGGCGAACGCGAGAGCGCCTCGTGGATCGAATCGAAAAGCTGGAGGCCGAGGTCAAAGACTAGGCCGGATTTCGAATTTCGAATTTCGAATTTCGAATTTTAGGAACAGAACCCCCTGGTGGCTTCAGCACGGGGGCGAGGAGAGAATGCCAGGCACCTTCGGTCATCGCGCCCAAGCGCGGGCAACCTGGCCTCGATCCACTCGGACGACCCCCGCGCCGGTAAATCCGAAATTCGAAATTCGAAATTCGAAATTCCTATCGCTTCACTCCAGCGCAGTCTCGAGCACCTCGATCAAACGATCGACCTCGTCCATCGTGTTGTAGTGCACCAGGCTCATCCGCACCACGCCGTCCTCGGGGTCGAGACCCAGGGCCTCGCACAGGTGGTAGGCGTACATGTGGCCGTGGCGGATGCCGATGCCCGAGCGGTCGACCACCGCGGTGATCTCGGCGGAGCTCTTCGAGGAGTGCACGAAGCTGATGGTGGGGACGCGGGACGGGTCGGAGTGGTTCGGTCCGATGATGCGAACGTCCTCGCGCGACAGCAGATACTCGATGAGCCGCGCCTGCAGCGGCAGCTCGCACGCGACCATCGTGTCGAAGGCCCGTTCCACCACCGCACGGTCGATGCTCGCCGACGCGGGGGCGTCGGCCAGAAATATCAGGTAATCCCTGAGCCCGAGGATGCCGGCGCAGCCCTCGTGGCTGACGCCGCCGACCTCGAACTTGTAGGGCAGCTCGTCGTCGGGGATGAAGAAGTGGTTGGGCCCGGCGAGCTCGGCGATCGCGTCGCCACGGCCCCAGAGCGCGGCCATGTGCGGTCCGTAGACCTTGTAGGTGGAGTAGGCGTACCAGTCGACGTCCCACGCCGCGACATCCATGGCGCGGTGGGGGGCGTAGGCGACGCCGTCCACCACCACCCGCGCCCCGGCGGCGTGGACGAGCTCGGTGATCGCGCGGACATCGACGATGTCGCCGAGGAGATTCGATACATGTGGGAATGCGACCAGCGCGGTGCGGTCGTTGAGCAGCGCCTCGAGCCGCTCCAGCGGACACGTGCAGGTAGCGGGGTCCATCTCCCACCAGCGGAGTGGGAAACCGATGCGCTCGAGCTTTTTCCACGGGCCCACGTTGGCCTCATGCCCGGTCTGTGCGACCACGATCTCCGACCCCGGCGTCAGGGCGGTCGCGTAGCAGCCGGCCAGCATCTGCAGCAGGGAGGAGGTCGATGGTCCCAGGATCACCTCGCCGTCGCCGCCGTTCATCAGCAGCCGCGCGAAGTCGTGTGCCGAGTCCACCAGCTCCGTGCAACGTTCTGAAATCGGGTATCCCGCTCCGAGTTGGACATAGGTGGATAGCATGTAGTCGCGGATGCCGTCGGCCACCATCGCCGGCACCTGGGAGCCACCGGCATTTTCCAAAAAGACGGTGTCCCCGGCCAGGGCCGGAAACTGCCCGCGGATTCGGTCACGGTCATCGCGAGTGATCTCGGTCATTGAAGCGCCCTCCATCTGCCGACGGTCCGCGACCGTCAAGCCTGACGATTATGATCGAGAGGACCTCTTCAGTCGAGAGAGCCTCCTGCAAGAATCAACATTTGAACTTTGAAACGGCACCTGGCCAGCATCGGCTATGGTGCGGGCGGGACGCCCGCACCACAATCCCGGCATGGATGTTTTTGTGGTGCGGGCGTCTCGCCCGCACGTCTTGATCCTGTTTCGTCCGACGGAGGGCGAACTCGATATTGAATGTCGCAGGTGGCTCGAGAGTTTATGAGAACCTGAGCCGGCCCTGGACGTATTCAGCCCTCGAGAGGTTGGAGGTGACTCGTGGACGAAATCGCGATTGCAGGCGTTGCGGACGGTGAAATCGAGGAAGCGCCGCCTCCCGACCGACCGAGCCTGATCAGGCGCATCTTCCGCAACCGCTTCGGCCACTGGCGCGCCGGTTGGCGGATGCTGGTCTACATCATCGTTGCGTACATCGCCGGCAAGGCCGTGAGCACGCCGCTCAAGATGCTGGCTCCAGACGCGCCCGAGTCCGACTTCCTGTCGTGGACCCACACCCTGGTTTGGGTGGTCGGGACCCTGGCGCTGCTCATCGCGGGGCTGCTCGTGCTGAGGTTCTTCGACCGGCGGCCTCCGGCCCTTCTCGGCCTTGGCTTCAGCCGTGGTTGGCCGCGGGAGCTGGCGGTCGGTGTGGCCGGCGGTCTCATCGCGACGGGGTTGCTGGTGCTCATTCTGATCGCCACCGGCTCTGTATCGCTGTCGCTGTCGCCGGATCTGTCGACCAGCCTCGGGGCCCTGCCATTCTTCCTGGTGCTGTTCACTCTGGCCGCCGCCGTCGAGGAGCTCCTGTTCCGCGGCTATTTTCTGCAGTCCCTGGCCGAGGGCAGCCGGCGCTGGATCGCCACGTTGCTGCTCTGCATTCCCTTCACCTGGGGCCACGCCGACAACCCCGACGTCACGATCATCGGTATCACGAACATCTTCCTCGCCGGAGTGATCCTGGTGATCCTCTACTTCCAGACCCGGCGGCTGTGGCTCCCGATCGGCTTCCACGTGTCGTGGAACCTGGCCCAGAGCTGGCTGTGGGGCTTCGACGTCAGCGGCATCAAGATCCAGGACCAGCTCTTCGTCATGAACCCGACCGGCGCCGAGTATTTGACCGGCGGCGAGTTCGGTCTCGAGGGCAGCGCGCTGTCGACGGTTCTCTTCGTCGTGCTGGTGGTGTGGCTGCTGTGGAAAAAGGTGCTCACCCCGACCGACGAGGTAGCGGCGATGTGGGCGGATTATCCCGAGGGCTTCGGGATCGAGCCAAAAGGGGTACAGGGTGCAGGGCACAGGGCCGACCCTGAACCCTGAACCCTGTGCCCTGTACCCGGGCCGCCCTACGCCGAGTGCGGCTTTCGCTCGTTCCTCTCGATCAGCGCGTCGAGATAACGTGACCCCAGCTGGCGGCTGGCCATTGCCCGCTTGACCGGTGACAGCTGGAGGATAGCGCCCAGCACAGCGGCCATGGCGCGGTGGCTGGCCAGCGCTTGGTTGTCGAACACGAAATGCTGCAGCGTGCCGCGCTCCACCGCCATCCTCACCGCCCGGCGGACCGAATCGACCGGGGTGATGACCCGCTCGTCGCGCTGCGTCAACGTGATGCCGTCCTCGGGACAGGCCGGCACGCACACCCCGCAGCCGAGGCACAGCTCCTCGTCGAGCTTCGCCACCTTTCGTTTGGGTTTGTCGGGATCGTTGGCGGAGATCAGGGACATGGCTTCCACCGGGCACGCGGCCACGCATTTTCCGCAGCCGGTGCAGATCGAGGGGTCGTTTTCGGGCAGAAAGTTGGTGGTGTGGACCGGGTGGAGGAGACCGAAACGGCGGGCCGTGATCATCGCCTCGCAGCAGCAGCCACAGCAGTTGCAGATGAAGGTGACCCGTCGCTGGACGTTCTCTCCGAACTGTACCAGGCCCATCTCACGAGCCTCAGCGAGCAGGTCGAGACACTCGACGGAGTCCACCGAGCGCGCGAACCCGTGCCGGGTGAGCGAGGCGGCGGTGTTGTTGAAGGTCATGCAGATGTTCATCGGTGCCGAGCACGCGCGGCCCAGGTGCTCCATCTTGTGGCGGCAGTAGCAGACGCCGACGCCGATGTGGCTGGCGCTCTCGACCACATGGCTCGCCCGCTCGTAGTCGAGGACGTAAAGTCCGTCGTCCAGCGGCAGCGAGGGCTCGGCCACGAAGACCCGACCGAGCTGGGTCTCGCCGACGGTGAACAGCGCCTTGACGAAATCCTCCTCCACGGTGATGTACTGGTGGAAGAGCTCGGCCAGCATCTTCTGATCCACGTCGTCACGGATCCGCATCATCGAGAACTCGAAGAAACCGGCCATGGGCGGTGGCAGGACGTAGGTGGTGGCGCCGTCCGACTCGATGTCGACGAGGATCGCCCGGCTCGCGAGCTCGTCGAGCACCACCCGCGCCTCGTCGACCGGCATCTTCCAGGCCCGGGCCGCCCTATCCGCGGTAAAGGGCCTGACGGGCAGGTCCGCCACCAGCTCCGCCTCGCGCTCGGAGAACAGCATCTCGAGGATCCGATAGAGCAGCTCGGACGGGGGCGCACCTTGAGGATATCGATTGATGCGCTCTACCAGATCCAGGTAGCCCTGCTTTACCGTGTGGTGGGCCATGGCACTCTCCGGAATCATTATCGCAGGTCCGGCGCGGGCACAGGGTACAGGGCACAGGGCACAGGGCACAGGGCGCAGGGTGCAGGGCTCAGAGGGTTCAGGGCTCAGGGTTCAAGGCACGGGGTTCAGGCAACGGGTGGTC
>JAIVTZ010000157.1:0-7247 GCA_049188105.1 Deltaproteobacteria bacterium
ACGGTGCTTCACCGCGGCCGCAAGGCCGCGAGTAACGTCATGTCGGCGTGCCTGGCATCCTCTCGCGGCAGCGCTTTGAGAAACGGGCCGCGTAGAACTCGGAAGCTCCTCACCGGAGCGCGGAGCCGGAAACGGACACGGGTCTGGAACAGAGAGCCGTCAGTGAGCGTTGTGCCATCGGGAGGGATGACCCATGGCGACAGCAACGTTCGGAGCCGGGTGCTTCTGGGGTGTCGAGGCCGCATTCCGGCAGATCGAGGGAGTGACGGATGCGGCAGCCGGCTACGCGGGAGGTAGGACCGAAAACCCCTCATACGCCGAGGTTTGCTCGCACGCCACGGGCCACGCCGAGGTTGTGCAGGTGGAGTACGACCCGGCGCTGGTTGCCTACGAGGAGCTTGTCGACGCTTTCTGGCGCCTCCACGATCCCACCCAGCTCAACCGTCAAGGCCCCGATGTCGGCGACCAGTACCGGTCGGTGATCTTCTTCCACACACAGGAGCAGGAGGTGACAGCGAAGGCTTCGAAAGCGCAGCTCGAAACCACGGGCACGTTCGATCGTCCCATCACCACCGTCATCGAACCGGCGCCGACGTTCTGGCGGGCCGAGGAATCGCACCAGCGATACCTGGAGAAGCACGGTCGAGGGGCCTGCAACCTCGGCGGCGACGGCAGGTGAGAAATTGGGGCTAGGTCGTTTCCTGCGCCAGCGACACGAAGTGGTTTGCGGTCAGGAGCAGGAGGACGCGGCTGCCAACCGGGATGACCCCTTCCACGCGCAGCTTGCGCAGGGCTGCGAGGGTCGCGGCGCCCTCGTAGCTGGACGCGATTCCATGGCGGCCGAGAACGCGAAAGGTGTCGAGAATGGCTCGCTCCGGAACCGCCACCGCGGTGCCGCCCGACTCACGGATGGTCGCCAGGATGCCGTGACCCATGATTGCCCCGGGCACGTCGAGCCCTTCGGCGATGGTGCCCTGGGACTCCACCGTCACAACATGATCGAGTCCGCTATGGAAAGCCTCGACCACCGGCGCGCAGTTCTCGGACTGCACCGCCACCATGCGCGGTAGGCGGTGCTCGGTGGAATCGAGCCGGCCGAGGGCGATGAGCTCCTGGAAGGCCTTCCAGATGCCCACCAGACCCGTGCCGCCGCCCGTCGGGTAGATGATCCAATCGGGCAATCGCTCCGGACCGAAGGCCTCGACGATCTCGAAGCCCAGGGTCTTCTTTCCCTCCAGACGGCCGGGTTCGAAGAAGGTCGACATGTCGACCAGCTGGCCGCTCGCGAGCTCGTCCGCATGGGCTTCCCTCATGACCTTTCCTGCGGCCGCGATGTTGGCGCCGGCAAAACGCACCTCGGCGCCGAAGAGCTCCGCCTCACGATGGTAGAGGCCGCCCCTGTAGTCCTGGGGCATGTACACCAGGCATGCGGGGAGACCGAGCCGGGTCGAGAATAAGGCAGCTGCCACCCCGGCGTTGCCCTGCGTGGGCAGGCAGAAGCGCTGCGCGCCGCAGGCGACGCCGAGCGCGATGCCGACCGCCAGCCCGCGATCCTTGAAGCTCCCGGAAGGATTGGTGCCCTCGTTCTTCAGAAAGAGATCGACGCTGTTCTCCCCGCCGAGCGATTCGTTCCGGACCGCCTGCGTCAACCCGACATCGGGGGCATAGCGCCACGGCAGTCCCAGCACCGGCAGCAAGGCGCCGTAGCGCCAAATACCAGGGCCCGTCCCCCAGCCCGAGTCCCCCAGGCGTTCGCGGATCGCGTCCAGCTCGTAGACGACGACCAGCGGTTTGCCCGGAGGGGGGCAGCAGGTGCACAGAGCAAGCGGCTGGCTGTACTCCTTGGCGTCGGTCTCGGAACCGGTGACCGAGCAGACAACCTTGGCAATGTCCGGGTTGAGACGGATTTGTCCTTCGGATTCGGGCATAAAAGAAACCTCTGCGAAAGATTCTAGCGCGTCCGATCGTCGCAATAAACCACCAAGGCACCAAGAACACCAAAAAAACACATAGAGAATATCTTGGTGGTCTTGGCGTCTTGGTGGTGAGATGGGTGGGTGGAGGGCGATTCAACGTATGAACGTCGTCCTCAATCCAGCTCCAACAGCTCGAAGGGGTTGGTCGCCGGCGAGTAGGTAGCCTCGAGGCGGTCGCGATACGATTCGAGGTCAACCGCAAACTCCTCCGGCAGGCCGTCCTCCCAGGGGATTCTTGCAGGGTCGGCCTCGAGCGCTTCGAGCTCCGCGATGACCAGCTCTCGCAGCCCGCTGGGTTCGCTATCGGCGGCGAGATCCTCGTCGAGATTCCGCAGCATGGCTGTGATGTTCCTGCGCAGGCGCCAGGTGACGCGTTCGGGCTCCATGGCTCCTCCGAAATGCACCTGGACCGAGCCGTCGGAGGTGGAGCGTTCAGCCATCAGGTCGTGCAACGTGGACGCATCGGCGGGATTCCCGAGCCACGCGTCGTAGGTGAGCCAGTAAATCCACGTGTACTCACCGAAACCCATACCGGCCGAAAGCAGGGCCTCGTTTCGGGCACGGGAAAAATCGAGGGCCCGCGGCGCAATCTGCGTCCCCGCTCTGGCGGCCCGCAGCCCGCCGGTCATGCCACCTTCGCCTTCGCCCGGTGCGAGCCCGGAAATCGCCTCTTCCAACGCAGTCCTTTGAGCCGCAAGGGATTCGCGGACCACGAGAAATGCCTCCATACGATCGGCCGGGATCCGGCCATCGACCGGCGGTCGGAAATCGCGGACCGGGCCGAACCTTTCCTCGAGCCGGGCTTCGGACTGTCCCACAGACTCCACGGCATCCGCAGCCAGCCGCGCCCACCTATAACCCATCCATCCGAAGCCGACGACCAAGACGATCGCCAGGAGGCAGCCGATTCCACACCCGGTCAGGACTTTCGACGACGTCTTGGACATACCGGCCTCGTCAGGCGGAAGCGCGGAACTCGGGTTCGGCGAGGATGGTGAAGATCACCGCCGCAATGCCGACCGGGAAGAAACCGAAGACCGCCGCGATCGAGCCCGCCACGGCCAACCCCCACCTTCGGCGGTTGAAGGCGGCGATTCCACCGACGATAGCGATCACGCCCGACACAAAGCAGAGCAGCGCCAGCGGCAGGAACAGAGCCAGCGGAATGGCGGCTAGGGGATGCAGCTCGGGATCAGGCAGGGTCCCCAGCACGCCGCTGCCGACAATCGCAATCACGAGCAACGGTATGCCGCCCACGAGCCCCGAGATCCCGGCAATGATGTCGAGCACGCCGGCCACCGTCCCTTTTGAAGTCTGAGCCATAATTTTCTCCCCGGCGCGAACGCGCCCTTGTCTCACAATACGCCGATTGTCACAAAGTTGTTCCCGATCTCCAACGTTCAACGTTTAACGTTCAAACGTTCAAACGTTTCTAACGTCCCCGAAACACCTATCCGCGACTCACGTATGGTATGTGTCCATGACGAAGAACAAATCACCGGCCATTCCCCCTGCGGAGGCCACGCCTCGGACCGGCGTGTGGCCGACAGTCAAGCTCGCCCTGACCGGCAAGGAGCTCGATTTCACGACCGGTCCGATCGGGCGGGCAGTCATCCTTCTCGCCATCCCGATGGTGCTCGAGATGGTGATGGAGTCGGTCTTTGCGCTCACCGACGCCTTCTTCGTCTCCCGACTCGGCACCGATGCCCTGGCGACGGTGGGGCTGACCGAAGCCATGATCACCCTACTCTTCGCGATCGCCATTGGAACCGGCCTGGCAACCACGGCGATGGTGGCACGGCGGGTCGGCGAACGCGACATCGCGGGCGCGCGCACCGCCGCAGCGCAGTCGATCCTCCTCGGTCTGGTGTTGTCGGCGGCGGTTGCGGTGCCCGGCGTGATCTTTGCGAAGGACCTCCTCGCCGTCATGGGCGGGTCCCCGGAGCTGGCGGCCACCGGCCACGGCTACACCCGCGTGCTCTTCGGCGGCTCGGCAACCATCATGCTGATCTTCCTGCTCAACGCGATCTTTCGCGGTGCCGGCGACGCCGCCATCGCGATGCGCGTCTTGTGGATCGCCAACGGTGTCAACATTCTCCTCGATCCCTGTCTGATCTTCGGTCTCGGTCCCTTTCCCGAGCTCGGCGTCATGGGCGCGGCGGTGGCGACCACCATCGGACGCGGCACCGGGGTGGCGCTGCAACTGTGGGTCTTGTTCCGTGGAGGCAGCCGAATTCAAATCCGGTTCTCCGATCTCGCACCCAGGATGGGCATCATCCTCCGTCTCTTCCGCCTTTCGGTGGGCGGCATCCTCCAGTTTCTGATCGGCACGTCGAGCTGGGTGATTATGGTGTGGATCATCGGCGGTTTCGGGAGCGCGGCCGTGGCCGGCTACACCCTCGCCATCCGGCTCATCGTCTTCGCCATTCTTCCCTCATGGGGGATGGCCAACGCGGCTGCCACTCTGGTCGGCCAGAACCTCGGCGCAAACTCGCCCGAACGTGCTGAGGCCTCGGTGTGGCGTGCGGGCACGTACAACATGTTCTTCCTGGTCGGCGTGTCGATCATATTCATCGCCTTCGCCAACCCCCTGATCCGACTTTTCACCCAGGAGGAGGAGGTGATTCACTACGGAGTCTCGTGTCTGCGATGGGTTTCTTACGGCTATGGCTTCTACGCCTGGGGCATGGTCATGGTGCAGGCATTCAACGGTGCCGGCGACACCTACACTCCCACGATCATCAACTTCTTCTGCTACTGGCTCTTCCAGCTTCCGCTGGCCTATTTGCTCGCCAAGCAGACCGGCCTCGGCGCCACCGGCGTCTTCATGGCGATCACCGCCGCCGAGTCGCTGATCGCCGTCGTCGGCATCCTCGTCTTCCGCCGCGGCCGTTGGAAGGCGCGGGTCGTGTAATGCTGGATGCTGTTTTGGCCAACCCGCCCCGACAGGCGGTTTTTCGAAAACGTATGATGATAGTGAGAGTAGAGACCACCCCGAGGAGGACATGATGCATAGGATCTCGGCAGTCGCCTTGGCTCTGGCATGTGGGTTCGGATTTTTCGTGGACGATGCCACAGCCGTCGAACCGCCCGCCCTCGGCGAAGGTGCCAAGGTTCCGATCCACCTCGCATTCAGCGAACCAACCATGACGACCGAGATCTATCGCGCCGTAGGCGAGGCCGCCGGCATCGAAATACTCTTCGACACGCAGCTCAATGCAAAGCGTATCCCGATCGACCTCGAGGGCACGACCGCGGCGGTCGCCTTCGACCGCATTGCGACCGCCGCCGGTCAATTCTGGGTCCCCCTTGACCTGAACACGATTCTCGTTGCCGACGATACTCCGGCCAAGCGCCGGCAACACGAGACGCTCTACATCCGAACCTTCGTCCTCGAATACGTCGACGTCAAGCATGTGGACAGGCTCCTCCGGTCTCTCGTCGAGGTGCATCGCCTGTCGACCCATCCCGAGATCAAGTCAATCATCATTCGGGAAACGGCGGCGAAGATGGTCACGATCAAACGCCTGATCGAGGTTGTGGACCAGCCGCGCGGAGAGGTCGACGTGGAGGTGGAGCTGCTCCGCCTGCGCAGGAAGCGCGATACCACCGGGGCGGATCTGCGGTTGGGCGCTGCAGAATTTCTCACCCTCCGCAACTCGGATGGCGCGGAATCCCTCGCCCGCTCGACCGTCGGCGTGATGGAGGCAGGCAGCGGCCGCCTCCACCTCGAGTCCGGAAAGCCGCGCTCGCCTTTGACCCGATTGGACCTGACCCTGCGGGTCCGCCAGCACCCCGCAGCCGAGGAGATCACCCTCGATGTGACGGCCGAGCTCCTCCACCTCGACTCCCCCAACCCGGACGGCGACCGCGCACCCATCGCGTGGGGCCAGACCGAGAGCACCCTGCGTCTCGGCGTCGGCGAGATCGCCGTGCTGAGGTTCCCCGACACCGCCCCGGATTACGAGATCGCCATCGCCCTGACGCCCGTCGTTGTCTGGGCCTCCACACTCGACGCTGGATCACTGGAAGCATTTTCAGTCGGCGCCGAGACGCACATCGGTTCTAGGGTCGATTCGGACCAAATGCCCTGAAATCTTCGCCGTTCTCCCCCTTGACAAACCCACTTCGAAAGCCTATTTTCCTACGCTGACCGACCAGTCGGTCAGATTAGGAACAAGACTTGATTTCAACGAGATCCGGCGGCGGGAACAAGCGCCCCCGCCTTGTGACGGCGGCAACCGCCGTTTTTGCCGAGAAGGGCTACGCCTCGACCCGGGTCGCCGACATCGCCGAGCGCGCCGGGGTCGGCAAGGGCACCGTCTACGAGTACTTCTCGTCCAAGGAGGAGCTCCTGTTCGCGGTCTTCGAGTCGATCAACGAGGAGATCTCCTCCCGCATGAAGCAGGCTCTCTCAGAGGGCGAGTCGACGAAAGAGAAGCTGATGGCCCTCCTGCAGCTCGGCGCCGAGGTAATCTCGGAGCAGGTCGAGCTGCAACCCGTGATCCTCGATTTCTGGGCAGCCTCCCGTGGGAAGGACGTCGAGGAGCACTACCGTGAGGCCGTGATCGCCAGCTACGGGCTCTTCCGGAGCATGATCTCCGACTTCATTTGCGGTGGGCAGAAACGTTGTGAGTTCAAGACCGATGTCGATGCGGAGGCCCTGGCAGTGGTGGTCGTCGCGACCGTCGACGGACTCGGTATCCAACTCTTCTTCGATCCGTCGATCGATCCCCATCAGATCGCTGATACCTTTGCTCACCTTTTGTACGAGGTTCTGACGACGGAGTCGCCATGAGTTCACCGCAACCAATATCCATGACCGGCGTATCAGTGAGCCAACGGAGGGAGCCAATGGGAATGAAAAAAAGACGAATGGTCCTCGCGCTGTTCGTTCTCTGCACGGTCGTGTTGCCGTACGCCGTACGTGCGCAAGAGCTTCAGGACGCCACTCTCAAGGAATTCGTCCTGCAGGCCATCGAGACCCACGAAATGGTCCAGATCGCCGACAGCGAGATTCGACGGGCACAGGCCGATGT
This sequence comes from Deltaproteobacteria bacterium, assembly GCA_049188105.1. Lineage (GTDB taxonomy): Bacteria > Acidobacteriota > Thermoanaerobaculia > Thermoanaerobaculales > Sulfomarinibacteraceae > Sulfomarinibacter. The sequence goes on from JAIVTZ010000157.1 coordinate 7,016, forward strand.
TAGGCTCGCAAAATCGATTTTGCTGCCACGGCTCGACGCCAACGGTTCCTACACCTTCTACGACGACGATCTCTCAATCGAGCTTTCGGCCGACGAAAGTTTTGTCATTCGGCCGCGGCAGGACTGGACGGCGAGCATCGATCTTCGCCAGAACCTCTTTACCGGTCTGCGCGCCTTCCGAGCGAGGGACATCGCAAAGCTCAACCGCGACATCGCCGATCTCGACCGGTGG
>JAIVTZ010000158.1:0-7237 GCA_049188105.1 Deltaproteobacteria bacterium
CACCCACGGCATCAATCGGCGGCGTTTCACAGCCTTCTTCGCGGGCTTCGGTCTCGCGGGTACTGCGCTTCCACGGCTGCTCTGGGCGGAGGTGGAGAAGACCGGAGGGGTGAGCAAGGAGGCGCTCGCGGGCGCCGAGAAGCTCGCCGGCCTCGAGTTCACCGATGACGAACGTGAGCTGATGCTCAAGGGACTCGACGAGCTGCGCGAGGACTATGAAAAGCTGCGCGAGGTGCCGCTCGACAACTCGGTGCCGCCGGCGCTCCGCTTCGAGCCGATGCTGCCGGGAATGGAGGTTCGCGAGCGACCGTTGACTGCGCGTACGAGCCGTCCCCGGTTGACGGCGCGGCCTGCGGACGATGCCGAGCTCGCATTCCTTCCCGTGACCGAGCTCGGTCATCTGCTGCGGACGCGGGCGATTTCGTCGGTGGAGCTCACGACCCTCTACCTCGAACGCCTGAAACAGCACGACCCGGAGCTGCACTGCGTCATCACCCTGACCGAGGAGCGCGCGATGGAGCAGGCGCGGCGTGCCGACCGAGAGCTCGCGCGAGGGGTCTGGCGGGGCCCGCTGCACGGTGTCCCATGGGGGGCAAAGGACCTGCTCGCGGTGCGCGGCTACCCGACGACGTGGGGCGCGACGCCGTTTAAGGAACAGAACATCGACGAGGACGCGACCGTCGTCCGTCGCCTCGACGAGGCCGGTGCGGTGCTGGTGGCCAAGCTGAGCCTCGGCGCCCTGGCCTGGGGCGACGTGTGGTTCGGCGAGAAGACCCGCAACCCGTGGAACACCGAGCAGGGATCGAGCGGGTCGTCGGCGGGGCCGGGTTCGGCCACCGCCGCCGGTCTGGTGGGATTCGCTATCGGTTCGGAGACCTGGGGTTCTATCGTCTCGCCCTCTACCCGCTGTGGCGTCAGCGGTCTGCGCCCGACCTTCGGCCGGGTCAGCCGCCACGGCGCCATGGCCCTGTCGTGGAGCATGGACAAGCTCGGTCCCATGTGCCGCGGGGTCGAGGACTGCGCGCTCGTCTTCTCAGCGATCCAGGGCGGCGACGGTCTCGATCCGACCGCGATCGATCGCCCCTTCGTATGGGACGCCGATCTCGACGTGCGGTCGTTGCGGGTTGGCTACCTGAAATCGGTCTTCGAACGCGAGCTCGAGTTCGGCGACGACGACACCGAGGAGGATCGGGCAGCGGCTCGCGAGTGGCTGTCCCTCGATATGCAGGCTCTCGACGTGATCCGGTCGCTCGGTGTCGAGCTGATCCCGATGGAGCTTCCCGACCTGCCGGTGAGCGCGCTGTCGTTCATCCTCTCGGCCGAGGCCGGAGCGGCCTTCGACGATCTCACGCGCTCCGGTCGCGACGACCTCATGGTGCGGCAGATCGAGGATGCGTGGCCCAACGTCTTCCGCCAGGCGCGGACCATCCCGGCAGTCGAGTACATCCAGGCCAACCGCGTGCGGACGCTGGTGATGCGCGAGATGGAGGTAGCTCTCGAAGGCATCGACTGCTGGGTCGCACCCTCGTTCGGAGGATCGAATCTGCTCCTCACCAACCTCACCGGCCATCCGGCGGTCGTGCTGCCGGACGGCTTCAGATCGGACGGCACGCCGGTCAGCATCACCTTCAACGGCGGGCTCTTCGGCGAATCGGAGATCCTCGCCCTGGCCCGCGCCTATCAAGAGGCCACCGGGTTCCATCACCGGCACCCGAAGGGGTTTAGTTAGAAAGCTGAACGTTAGAACGTTCGAACGTTCCGTCCGTCCCGATCCACTCTGAGCCGGGGCCAACAACAGGAGGAGAAAAGGGGCAGAGGAGAAGAGGGGAAAAGTAGAGGGTGGGCCCTGCACCCTGAGCCCTGCACCCTGCACCCGCCTGCGTGGGTGGGTGGAAACCTTCAATGCTCAAACGTGCCAACGTTCGACGAGTGTGACGTGTATCACATTGGGCCCCTGTGCCGAATTGCGACGCTTTCCTGATAGCAGGCGAATTTCAAAGCTGTGTCAAACCTGGCATTGGCCTTGCAATGTCTTTGATTCCCGGCTCCTAGGCACGCGATCACAGCACGCCGGGCGCGAGGAGAGATACATGGCCCCTGTCAAGTTCACAATCGTCGGAAACCCCTCTGATCTCACGGTCAGTCAGTGCACCTTCTGCGCCCACCGGAGCCCCGATGGCACCAGGTGCAAGGCATTCCCAAACGGCATCCCGGTCGAGATCCTCTTCAATGAGCACGACCACTCCACCGCGTTTCAGGGAGACAACGGGATCTTCTACCAACCGATTCAGCTGGGCGAGGCCCAAAAAATCCCGGCCTGAGTCAGACAGTCAATTGCACTCGACGTCTTCGAGTGACGCCGCATAGATTAACTCACCATCGTTCGAACCCGTGGGGTTGCCGTCTACCTTGGTGGCGCAGGCCACGAACAGTGATTCGATCTCGTCTCTCTCTCACTATATTGATCGTGGGCGGTCTATTCGCAATACCGCTGACCTAAGGTGAGCGGTTCTGCCGGAAGAGATGTGCCAAGCATCTTGATGCTCTGGTGCTTGCGAAAAGCGGACGCATACCCATCGGTATTCGGAGGGTTTTCGCAAGTGGCCAGAGCGCAAGAGCTTGGTGCAGATCGCCGGTGAGAATCGCTCATCTTAGGTCTGATAGTGTTGGAATCGTGGGTGGAGTTGGTGTTTACCTCGTGTCGGCGACCGGGTTGGGAGCTCTGTTGGGGTTGACCGCCTTCGGAGTGATCTCGCTCGGCGAGGGCGAACGCCGCGCGGCTCGAATCTCATTCATCCTCGCGGCGGCGATCTCGTTGCCCTGTTTCGTCGTGGCGGCTCTGCCTCCGCCGGCACCCCTGGTCGGCGCCGCATTCATCACGATCGCCGCCGTGGCCGCCGTGGTTCTCTGGTTCGTACCGGTGGCACGATTGCCGATGGGCGGCGGCCGGCCGTCGCGGCGCGTGGACGAACGGGACATCATGTTCGCCCGCGGACGCCTCGTACCCGGCAGCCCGGAGTACGAGTCGTACTATGCGATGCGACCTCAGAACAAACAGGGCGACGACCACACGCGTTCGCTGCCGGGTCTGCTGTCAGCGGATTCCGAGCTCGCCGAGCCGGTTGCGTTTGCCGCTGCCGAAGCCTGCTTCGACCTCACGGAGGCGCTGCGCGATCACGTCGACGGCACGGTGGGGGACGAGCGAGTGGATCGCGCACCAGAAGAGTGGACGGTGGCGCTCGGGGGTCTCGCCCGGTCACTCGGTGCGGTCGACGTGGGGGTGACAAAGCTCGAGCCCTATCATATTTACAGCCATGTGGGACGAGGCAGCGGTGCCTATGGCGAGACCATCGACCTCGATCATCGGTGGGCGTTCGCCTTCACGGTCGAAATGGATCACCGTCGAATCTTGCAGGCGCCCGCACCGCCGGTGGTTGAGGAGTCCGCGCGGCAGTACGTCGAAGGGGCGAAGATCGCACTCATAACGGCGAGCTGGATCCGCCGTCTCGGCTATCCCGCTCGGGCACATATCGACGGCAACTACAGGATCATTGCGCCGCTGGTGGCGCGAGATGCCGGCCTCGGAGAGATCGGGCGCATGGGTCTCCTGATGACGCCGCGGCTGGGTCCGCGAGTGCGCCTGGGCGTGGTCACCACCGACCTGCCGCTGGTGGCGGACGAACCGGGCGATGACCGGACGGTGATCGATTTCTGCACGATCTGCCGCAAGTGCGCCGTCAGCTGCCCGGTGGCGGCGATCCCCGTCGGAGAGCGAACGCCGGTCGATGACGGCCTGCGCTGGGCGATCGACGCGGCGACCTGCTTCCGCTACTGGAATGTCATCGGTACCGATTGCGCCACCTGTATCCGTTCGTGCCCATACTCCCACCCAGACAACCCCGCCCACAACCTGGTCCGGCGGGCAATTTCAGCCTCGCCGGCGGCCCGCCGGGCGATGCTTTGGTTGGATGACGTCTTTTACGGGTAAAATCGAATATGAGATCAATTTTGATCTACTTGGGTCAGGAGGCGTCATGAGGTGGAACAGGGTAGCGGCGGTATGGCTGAGTGCGGTGGCGGTGGCGGTGGCGGCGCCGGTGGCGGCTCAGCAGAGCCTCGGTGATGTGGCCGGCTCGATCAAGTTGAAAAAAACCGGGGGCGACCAGGTGGTCATCGATCAGAGGAGCGTGGGAAAGTCGCGATCCACCTCGCCCGCTCAGTCCGATGGTGAAATCCTCCTCGAAACCACCCAGGAGTGCGCGGCCGCGGCGCAGGCGTTGAGCAAGCTTCTCGGTGAGACGGGCTCGGGGAGGGTCTTCTATGACGACGGGTGGCGGGCTCGGGTCGAGGAAGCCGGGGAGGAGATGGATCGATCGCGGGTGGACCTGCAGGGGATCTCCGTGCAGCAACGGTACGCGGCGGCCTATGACAAGGCGAATCGCGGCGCCACCGCGGCCACCGTCGGGCTCGGCATCCTCAGAGCTGCGATCTCCGCGGACCAGCCCCTCTTTTCCGAGGCGAAGCGTGAGTTCGCCGACGGGGCTCGCCTGCTCGAATCTGCGAACAGGGACGTTGGTGCGATGATGCGGACCGAAGACGCGGAGGGGACGCCGCCCCTGATCGATCCGATCGCCGCCGACCGCTCGATCGACGCGCTGTGCCGGAAGAACTTCGCCAAGGGATCACAGGGGTTCGACAGTTGCGTCGCTGCGCAACGGGCGGCGATGGAAACGATCATCGGCCGCAGCGCACCCGGCGTCCGCCTCGACCAAGCGACCTTCAATACCATTCGCAACAGCTGCCTGTACGAGTGGCCAGGTGATTTCGTCAATCGAAACCTCTGCGAAAGGCAGCGAATCGGGAGAAAAATCAAGTAATCGGCGATCACCCCCCGCAGGTGACAAATTGCGGCTGCGGCATGAGCCGTAGCCATAATCTTCTGATTGTCTGTCTCCGCTTCGCGGCTGGTTCGAACCATCACCAAGAAACACGGGAGCTTCTCGAGAGAATGAAACAGAGCGCCGGAGGCGCGACAGATCCATAGCCTGGGGCGTGAGCCCCAGGAGGCGGCGGAAAAAGAAATGGGAGCCCCCGAAGGGGGCGACAGATTGCGGCTGCGGCGTGAGCCCCAGAGAATGTAACCCGCGCTCCTGAGTCCGCATATCAGAGGACGAGTGCGGAAGCTCCTCCTTCCTTCCGCTGGACCCCCTGGATCCCCCCTCCGGGGGGTCCCGTTTTTTGGGTTGGCCCCAATCCTGTTCAATTGACGCCGGCATGTGCAGGCGGGACGCCTGCACCATGGGGCTTCGCCCTATGGGCTATGCCCTCACAAGCAACTGATCATTGCCTGTCACGGCGGAGCCCAGCGGGCGAAGCCGGATGGTGCGGCCGTCTCGGCTGCACATTCAGATGAACCGTATTGGGGTCAGCCCTTACTGCCGGCGATAGGCCGCCACCAGATCAAGGACCGATCGGCGCAGGTCGTCGTTGTTGATGTGGCGCGCGAGTGCAGGGTTGGTGCGGCACACCCTCCCGAGATGCAGTATGCCTTCCCCTCGGCGACCCTGTGCGACGAGGCTCATCCCAAGGTAGAACTCGGCATCCTCGTGAGGCCACAGCGCATAGGATGCACGGAAGGCCGTTTCTGCGCCTGCAGCCTCTCGTCGCATGAGCCGTGCCCGACCAACGGTGCGCCACAGGGTGGGCGCTGCGGACGGCAGCCGCTCAATCCGGGAGAGGATCTGGGCCTCGATGGCGGCGGCCAGGCGGACGCGGTTCGCGGGATTCAAGCCGTCCGACATCGTGAGACGGAGCTCATTGCCTCCGATCCACAGGTCGACCGCGACCCGCCGCAGCTGCCACCCGGCCGCGACGATGGCGAGAACTACCACCACCGTCGCGACGGGCAGGCGCGCCCGCCGCCACTGATACGTTCGCGGTGGTTCGGCCGTGGCGACGAGGTGGGCGAGGCCGAGGGCGATCGGGATCATCCCGACGGCAAGATGCGTGGGGTAGTGGAGGAGGGCAAACGGCGCCCACGCGGCAACTGCCAGCGGCAGCAGCGGTCCCGCGCGTTTCCGGACGTTCACGATCGCCAGCGCCAGGGCGGCCATCCACGCGATCCCGAGAATTCCGAGCTCCGCGGCGACCTGCAGAGGATCGCAGTGGGCCCACTGGAAATGCGATGCGAGCTCGCCGCGCGCTCCGGTGCCGCCGTGGCGGGTCAGCCATGCGAGCCGGCTCGGGTAGTAGACCTGGGTGTAGTTGGCGGCGCCGACGCCGCTCAGCGGCCGCTCGCGGATCATCTCCGTGGCGGCGCTCCAACCGTCGCCGCGGGCCGAGAACAGGCGATACCAATCGCCCTTTCGGATTCGATCGGACTCGCGGAGGAGACGGTCTCCGAGACCGGCGCCGAGAGCCACCATGACGATCACCGTACCGAGCCCCAGCGCGGTGAGCCACAGGCGTTTGGACCGCCTTTGGATCAGCCAGATGACGAGCAGTGCGGCCAGCGCCGCCACCCCTGTCAGGGTCTGGGTGATCAGCGCCGCCAGCGCGAGGATGACGGCCAGGACACGGTACAGCCAGGGCCTCGAGGAGTCCTCGCCCCATGTGAGGAGGAAGGGCAGCAAGAGCACCGCCGCCATGGCCAGATCAGCCGGGTTGCCGGTGAGGCCCGTGAGACTCAGACGCTTGCTTATGAAAGGCGCGCTGAAGTCGAAAACGCTGACACCGGCAAGCTGCAACAGCATCACACCGGCCGATATGGTGACGCCAAACGCCGCGACGAGGGCCAGCCGCCGTCTGGTTGCGGTGGTGACGGTCGCAAGCCACATGATGCCCGCGATCCAGATAAAACTGAGAAGCGAAGACTCCACGGCGCGCAACCAGCTCGCACTCCAGAGGGCTGACGCCGCCTGCAGAACGGGGAGCGCGATCAGGATCCAAACGAGAGGGCCGTATGGGAGCGTGATGGCTCGACGGCGGGCCGCGACGATGCATCCGCCGGCTACCGCGAGGGCGAGGGCGGCCAGGACGACGGCCTCCTTTGGCAGCCGAAAGGGGCTCGCGGCGCCGGCCAGGACGACCACCTCCGCGAGGAAAAACCCGGTTGCCGCGAGTACGATCGGCCATCTTGATCTCGGTTCGGTCTTTGACGGCTTCTTCCCCATGCCTGAATCCTAGCAAGTTCCCATCCAGAAACTCTGGTGGGGACGGCGCAGTTCCCGATGCGAAA
>JAIVTZ010000159.1:0-7218 GCA_049188105.1 Deltaproteobacteria bacterium
AGCACTCGGCCTTCCATGCGCACCATGGTAGCAGGGGGGCTTGGGGCTTGGGGCGTGGGGCGTGGGGCGTGGGGCGTGAGGCGTGACGCCCCATGCCCCAAGCCTCAAGCCTCAGGCCTATTCAACCTCGAACTTCACCCCCTGCGCCAGGGGCAGCTCGCCGCCCCAGTTGATGGTGCAGGTCTGGCGACGCATGTAGCCCTTCCAGGAATCGGAGCCGGCCTCGCGGCCTCCGCCCGTGTGTTTCTCGCCCCCGAAAGCACCGCCGATCTCGGCTCCCGAGGTGCCGATGTTGACGTTGGCGATGCCGCAGTCCGAACCCTCGTGGGAAAGGAAGCGCTCGGCCGTACGCATGCTCTCGGTAAAGACCGCGGACGACAGGCCCTGGTCGACCGAGTTGTGCATCGCCACGGCCTCGTCGAAGGTCTCATACTCGAAGACATAGAGGATCGGGGCGAAGGTCTCCTCGCGCGCGATCTCCATGTCGGGATGCGCCCTGACGATGGTGGGCTCGACGAAGAACCCCTCGCGGTCGAGCCGGCCGCCGCCGCAGAGAATCTCGCCGCCCTGCTCGCGGATGGCTTCGAGGGCCGCGAAATGATCATCTACCGCACGCTCGTTGACCAGTGGGCCCATGAGGATGCCGTCTTCCAGCGGATTTCCGATAGTTATGCTGGAGTAGGCCGTGACCAGGCGCTCGATCAACTCCGGCGCGATGCTCTTCTGCAGGAAGAGGCGCCGCAGGCTGGTGCACCTCTGGCCGGCGGTTCCTACCGCGGCGAAGAGGATGGCGCGTAGGGCCAGGTCGAGATCCGCATCGTCTGCGACGATGATCGCGTTGTTGCCACCAAGCTCGAGGATGCTGCGGCCAAAGCGGCGGGCGGTGGTCTCGGCCACGTGACGGCCCATCTTCGTGGAGCCGGTGAACGAGATCAGCGGCACCCGCTCGTCATTGATCAGACGCTCGCCGATGCTGCGTCCCGGCCCGATGAGGAGGTTGAAGATGCCGTGCAGATCGTGGCGTTCCATCACCCGGTTGCAGATGTGCTGGACGGCGACCGCGGTCAGCGGCGCATCCGAGGACGGCTTCCACACCACGGTGTCGCCGCAGACGGCGGCGAGGGCGGCGTTCCAGGCCCACACTGCGACCGGGAAGTTGAAGGCGGAGATGACGCCCACCACGCCGAGCGGGTGCCACTGCTCGTACATGCGGTGGCGCGGTCGTTCCGACGCCATGTTCGGGCCGTAGAGCTGGCGCGACAAGCCGACCGCGAAGTCGCACATGTCGATCATCTCCTGGACCTCGCCGAGGCCTTCCGAGAGGACCTTGCCCATCTCCAGCGACACCAGGCGGCCAAGCGGTTCTTTGAAGATGCGAAGCTCGTTGCCGAGCTCGCGAACGACCTCGCCGCGGACCGGCGCGGGCACCATGCGCCACGATGTGAAGGCTTCGGCGGCAGTAGCTACCACCTTTTCGTAGGCCGCTTCATCCGCCTGGATGATCGAGGCAATCGGCTCGCCGTCGGCCGGGTTGATCGACACCAGCTCCTTCTTGCCGTCGGGAGCGATCCACTCGCCGGTGCAGGCACCGAGATTCGAGTCCTTGATCCCGAGCTCCAGCTGGAGACCGAGGTCTGAAAAAAACTTCTTCATCTCGCCGAGAATATCCGTCATTTTTTCCTCCCACAGCTATTCGCCGCGGCCGGGAGTGTACCCTTCACGTCGCCCCCTGCCAACCCACCGATTCAACAAATTCTCAATTCTTAATTCTCAATTCTTAATTGGCCCCAGCCCACCCTAGAAATCCTCCCGGAGGTTGGATGGTCATTCAGAATTGAGAATTGAGAACTGAGAATTGAGGGCCCCGTTTCGTCAACTCAGTCGGGGTCGTTCTTCCGCTCCCCGGAGAAATATTCCTCCCAGTTCGCGATGTCGTGGGAGGAGAGCTTGGGCTCGTGCGTCGGTCGGCGGGGCGGCCTCGGCCTCCGGCTGCGCCACTCGCCGAGCGAGAGCACACGCCCGCCTCGGTCACGAATCCGCTTCCCGAGCTCCCGGTCGTCGGTCACGACTGCCCACCCCGATGCGCGGGATCCGTCGGGGAGAGCACGGAGAATGACGTCGTCGGCACTCGAGGAGCCGGAGTACCGGACGGTGACCCGTCCCAGATGTTCGACCTTCGGCGAGCCGTCGGGCGGGGGGCCGTCGAACACCACGGTGACCTGGAGACGCTCGTGTCGAACCGCCTCCAGGACCAGATGACGCACGTCGGCGCGACTCCGCTCCGATCGTGGCAGGCTGTGAAGAAGATTATTACCGTCAATCAACAGCGGCATGACAAGAGCTCGTCATTGCATCTGGCGTGCCCGGCGCAGCAGACGCTGGAGCTCTCTGGAGCCCGCCAGATCTTTGTACATCTGATTGGCGCGTTCGTGGTCCGGATCGATGGCGAGTGCGCGTTCGAGCGATTTTCGTTGACGCTCCGGGTGATTCCGCCGACGCCAGATATCCGCCAGCTCGAGCCATGAGTCCAGGTGCTTCGGGTTGGCCTCGATCGCGCGACGCACGCACGCAAGCGCGCGATGAATCCACAAGGGATTGCGTTGCAGAAGCTTCGCCAGCTTGAGAAGCTCGTCGGGCCGGGGTTCGATCGAACACGCTTGCTCGAGAAGCTGGATTGCCGGATAGAACTCGTTCTGCTTGATGAGCTCGTTGGCACGCTTCAGGTTTGCCTCCACCAACGCCTTTCGGGCGTTGGCATCGACCCCTGGCTTCTCAACATTGCCCGTCGGGCTCCGATCCCTGGCCAACGACCTGAGGATTTCGTCGTACCTCATGCGCGCACGTGTGTTCGATAGCACCTCGTAGGCCGCGCGGCCGCGTTCGCCGATCCGTTCCAGGTGCGACGTCATGTCCTTCAGGTGGGCGGGGCTCGTTTCCGGCGAGAACCGATTCTGGATTTCGTTCCATGCATCCAGAATCTCGCTGGAATCCGCATTTCGCTTGAGCCCGAGGGCGCGGTAATGGTCCACCTTGGTGACTTCCTCCGACAGCTGGCGAATATGTTGTCGCTCCTCGAGTTGGTGTTCGCTGAAATCGCGCTGATCGGGCGCCTCGGCCTTCGGGGGGCGACGCTTTGGTTGGGCACTCGCCGCTTCGACAGCGGGACCCGGCGACCCTGGCTTCTCGCCGCCGCCTCCACCGACGACGATGCTGCCCGACATCAGCAGGGTGTAGATCGTGGAGTACGCCTGCTCCTCGGGGAGCGAGGAGAGCTGGATGAGACTCGCGACGTCGTGAGCGGCGTCGAGGCGGCTGAGCAGGAATCCCTCAGTGGGCGTCAGCTCGACGTCCTCGAGCACGTCGTTCAGCGAATCCGAGAACTGTACAGCCTGGTCTGAGGATCCGATCACCGCTCGCATGTCCTCCACGTTGGAGACCTCGCGGGCCGCAAGAACAATGATCTGGGAGGTGATGACGTTGGGCAACGTATCGAGCTGACCTTCGCCCCCGCCATCCACGAACTCGCTCGCGATGCGATGCGCCGCCGCGCCATGCCGGATGATCTCGAGCGCCAGCTCCTCGAGCTCTTCTTCGAGCTCCTCGTGAGAGATATAACCTCGAGTCACCAGGATGTGGCCGAGGGGGGGGGAATCGCCGCCGCTCTGGGCGAGGAGAATCAACGCACGGTCGTCCTCACTGATCTTTCCCCGGGACACTAGCCACATCCCGAGCTTTTCTGCCTCGATGTGGGAGCGAGCAGCTCGGATCTCACCATTGGTGAAGAGAATCTCCCGGGTCGAGCCCTCTGAGGTCACCACCAGAGCGCCCGTCACTTTCTTCTGCGCCAGATCAGCCATCACCGAGGGCAGCGGCTGATTTTTAGTCCGAGCACACATATCTCACCAATCGCCTGCTGCGGCCGGCGATGCACCGCACCTTGCCACCCTCGCGACGAAACCCGGTGAGATAGGCGGGCTAGCCATCGATTCAGCCACCTGGGTTCGTCGGTGGCTCCAGCTCCTCACCCGTGAGCTCGATCGAATGGGGCTCGAAGCCCTGCTGGCTCAGCCCGCCGGGAATCTCTCCGATCGCCTCTTCCGCCGCCTCGCGGCTCGGGAATCGTCCCCACACCAGCTGCCAACAAGGCTCACCTTCTCCCGAATCGATCGCCACCGGACGCACGGCCTTCGGGTTGTTCTGTGCCTTTTTGAGCACCCGCTGGAGATCCTGGGGCTCGCAGCCCATATCGATCACCAGCCCCCACTTGATGTCGGACGCAGCAACGGCCTCGTCCGCAGCAGTTGTCTCGGATCCGCTCATCATCCAGATCAGCACGACCAGGGCGATGACCAACGCGGCGACAGCTGCGACGATCCAGGGCACCGGGACCCTGCGGCGCCGAGACTTCTCACCCTCGTCCACCGGAATCAGGTCGATATCGCCGCTGACCACAAGAGCCGGTTCCGGCTCGAGGATTCCGGTGGCCGCGAGCGCCGCGAGAAGACGGACAACCTCGTCAGGGCCGTGGGTCGAGCGGTCGGCAACCTCCTGGGCGGTACGCTCACCGCTGATCTTCGACACGATGAGGTCCGCCTCTTCCGACAATCGCAGCGGCCCGTAAAGATCGAGAAAATTCGGCGATCTGTTCAGGAGCACATCGAGATCGGGGAGAATCGATCGAGCCACCTCGCTCGTCGTGTCCGAGAGAACGAGCTCGACGAGAATGTGGGTGATCGAAATGGTGGCACCATCGACGCCGTCGGGTTCGCCTTCGACAATCTCGAGCTCGCGCTGCGGGTCGATCAGCCAGTCGCGAAGGCTCTTCTGCAGTAGCTCTTTCGCCGCACCCATCGCGATGGTCTCGGCGATTTGCGCGGTCCCGGCCAGACCGCGAGCTTCCTCGAGGAGATCGATGTTGCCCAACGGTTCACAGCTCAAGCGCCGGCAGAGTTCGGATGGATCAACTCCCTCCACAAAGCGGATCCGCCCGTTATGAAGACGCAGGATGAGTTCGCCGCCGGACCATCCGAGGCGCGCCGCGCCACCCTCCCGGCGTGCAATCCAATGCCCAAATTGCCAGATCTCGTAGGGGTCACTCATGCCCCAAGATTATTGCATCCGGCAGCAAGTTGTAAAGCGCGCTCTCCGACCTGGCTCGCACATCTCACCGGGTGTCTCCTGCGGACAGCGAATCGCGGCGTCCCGCCGTGCTTGTCGGAAGCACCAGAGCGTCACGATTTTGCCACATTCAATCCGGTAGCACCGCTCATCTCAGGCTTGACACAGATTCCATTGACCTCTACCATATCGCTCCCAACGGTCATCCGTCTGGGAGGTTAGCTCAGGGGTTAGAGCACCTGCTTTACACGCAGGGGGTCGTGGGTTCAAATCCCCCACCTCCCACCACCCCAAGGGAGCCATTATGCGGGGTCGTAGTTCAGTTGGTTAGAACGCAGGCCTGTCACGCCTGAGGTCGCGAGTTCGAGTCTCGTCGGCCCCGCCACGCCAATAAGTTGGCCGCCCTTTCGGGCGGCCTTTGTTATTGGCCAACTTCAGTGACGAGCCTCGCAGCACCGTCGCCTGCGAATCGTCTCTGTGCGACTCGCTTCGCGGCTGGCCCGCATATCTCACCAAATCCCGTCGTGAGGGCGACGAATTTCGGAGAGCGGGCTACTCGAGATAACCGAGGGCCTTGAGCTGTTCGACGGTCTCGTCGTCCAGCTTCCGGGTCGCCAGACGATCGAGGGCGCCGAGGGCCTGGGACACGGTTCCGAGGCACGCGAGGAGGGCTTCAGATGGCGCCGAATCGATCGTCACCAGATTGTCGAGCTCGAGTGGATCCTCGGTGAGGTCGAAGCTCAGGTGCTCGCTGGCGATGATGCGCAGGATCTCCTTGCGGTCGCCGTCGATCACTCCGACCGCGAGCAGGCCCTTGGATCGCTTCTGGTCGCTGTCGTGGGTACCGCCGTGGACTGCCCCGCGATGCGCCTGGTAGCAGTGAGTTTGTTCAGCCGGCGCCTCACCGCCGCGGGCCGCCGATGCCCAGCTGCGGCCCGTCAGCTCCTCGGGCGCCGCCACTCCGACGAGATCGAGGAGGGTCGGAGCGAGATCGAGGAGCGTCGCCTGATTGGACACGGCGCCGGGGCGGATCCTCCCCTCCCATACGATGCCGAGTGGGATCCGCAGTGACGGCTCGTACAAATAGCGGCCATGGCCCCAGTAATTGTGATCGCCGAGGCTCTCACCGTGGTCGGCGGTAAAGACGACCACCAGGTTGTCGTCCGCCACCAACTCTTTGATGCCTTCAAGCAGCCGCCCGATGGCCTCGTCGACCGCGGCGATCTCGGTGTCGTAGCGATCGACCCGGGACAACTTGTCATCGTTGACACCCACCCGCTGGGCATACTCCTCGTGGAACCGGTAGGGAGCGTGGGGATCGACGTAATGCACCCAGAGAAAGAACGGTCGCCCACCGTCCTCCTCGTGGTGATGGGTCGCCCACTCGAGGGCATCGTCCGTGAGATCCTCGCCGCTGGCCTCACTGTTGATAACGCCGAACCAGCGCCGCCGCCGCAACCGTTCGCCGTAGGTCTCGAAGTGGTCGCCGAGAAGGGTGAGGTTGTTCTTGAGCGTCCAGGCGCCGATGAACGCCGCGGTGCTCCAACCATTGCGGGCGAGGGTCTTTGGAAGCGAGTCGAGACCGGCTTCCATTCGCAGCCCGTTGCGGGTCGCCGCGTGCTCGTGCGGCGGCATCCCGGTAATCATCGAGCACATCGCCGGGCCGGTGAGCGGTTCGGGGGTCCACGCCCGCTCGAAGAGCAGCCCCTCGGACATCAGACGGTCGATGTTGGGCGAGGTCGCGCGGCCGTATCCGTAGACTCCGAGATGATCCGCCCGCAGCGCATCGACCGTTATCACCAGCACCGACGGCCGGTCCTCGCCGGAAGCCGCCGGCGCCGCCGTCAGCACGGCAGCCACAACTATCACAGCGATTTCAGCTATCCAGAGAAATTTCCGCATGGAGGGCGCTCCTCACCGAACACTGTCTTCTCGGCCCGGCATTATACTCTGAGCCCGAATTTCTCGCGACGTCGCTGTTGCGGCCCACTAGCCCGCAGTTCCCACCAGAGTTTCTGGATGGGAACGGGCCAGGAAGCCGCCACCAGCTCAAGAACCACGGCCGGCGCAGGTCCAATGTGTGCGAGTCCCTAACCCGCA
>JAIVTZ010000160.1:0-7197 GCA_049188105.1 Deltaproteobacteria bacterium
TGACCTCGATCCTTCGCGAAGCCATGTCGCTGGATGATCAACAAAGGCGGGAGATGGGCACCAGGGGGCGTGCATGGGTGCTTGGAGAGTTTTCCTGGCCAGCGATTGCCCGTGGAACTGTCGCGGTCTACGATTGGATACTCAATGGGCGCAAACCAGAAGAAGCGCCCACATTCATTGATCTCGCCCAGGGATAAGAGGATAGCAACAGTGCGCATTTGTCATATAATATCCAGGCTTGTCGCGACGCCGGAAGGCGTCTTGGTTGGCGGCTACGACGACGCGCTGACCGCCGCGGAGCTGTGCCAGATGCTGGACCTGGCCGGGGTGGAGGGGTTCGGCGGCGTCGACGCAGGTGCTACCGGGATTGGGGGAGAAGTCCTGGCTCGCGAAATCGTAGAAGCCGGGATCGGTGCCGGTGATGTTGGTGCCGTGGTCGATGAGGGTGCCGTTGAAGGTGTCGTGGCTGGTGACCCAGCCGGCGCGGAGCCAGTTGGTGCGGAGGTCCATGATGCCGGAGCTTGAGAGCATTGCCAGGTGCGAACCGGTGGCGGTCGTGTAAATGATGTTGTTGCGGACGTCGGCGTGCTCGTCGTTGGTGGAGAGGCGCATGAGGGTGGTGTTGCCGGAGCGGGTGGAGATGACGGTGTTGTGGAAGAAGTGGAGGGTGCCCTTGCGGTAGTCGGCGGTGGTGCCGCTGTCGCCGCCGTAGTGGACGATCTGGCTGTTGCCCTCGCCGTCGGACTCGATGAGGACGTTGCCGTAGACGAAGGTGGTGGAGTAGTCGGGGTGGTTGACGAGCACCGCGCTGTCCTCGGCATCGACCAGGTCGAGCTGGCGGTTGCCGTCCTCGATCCAGTTGTAGCGGACGACGAGGCCCGCGGAGCGGTCCTTGAGGTTGTTGCCGCCGCAGTTGTCGCGCAGCCGGCCGAGGTGGTTGAACTGGTAGGTGATGCCGATGGCGGCGGTGTAGGTGTTGTGCTCGTAGAAGCTGCCCTCGATGCCGTTGTCGTAGATCCAGTTGCGCTCGATGAGGATGTCCTGGGTGAGACCGCCATTGGCGCCGATGAAGAGCCCGTTGCCGGAGTCGCGGAGGGTGCAGTTGCGGATTGTGAGGTGCTCGGCCTTCTCGACGTAGATGGCGGCGGCGTTGTTGGCGTACGAGGAGGTGCTGCCGGAGTCGTTGGTGAAGGAGTAGGGCGGCCGGCCCGAGCGGATGTCCAGGTTCTCGATCACGATGTGGGCGGGGAGGGTGTCGGCCGGGATGCTGGCGCCGCCGATCTTGAGCACGCCCCGCTCCTCGTTCCAGTAGTTGAGCTCGGTTCGGGTTGTCGCGCCGTTGCCGTCGATGACCGGGAGCTGGCCCGAGGGGCCGGGCACGCCCGAGACCACGATCGGCGCCTCGGCGGTACCGCGGCGACAGAGGACCCACTTCTCCTTGTAGGGAGTGTCCCGCCAGTGGATCAGCACCCGGTCGCCGGGGCCGAGGCTTTCCCAGGGAACATCGCCGATGTTTGCGAGCATGCCGGCGCCGGGTCCGACCTCGTAGTCGGTGGCCCACGCCGGTGCGGTGATGGCGGCTGAAATGACAGCAATGACCACCACAAAAAGGGATGTGTCGACACGTGACAATTTTCGAATCCCCCACGTTCAGGGTATCTGACAAGGGGTGGCTGGCGGGTGACCGGGCTCACGAATGTCTCGGCGCGGCAGGCGAGACGCCTGCCCCACAAGGGCTCCGGGTGGTTTTGTGGGGCAGCCGTCCCGGCTGCCGGTTGTCCGAGCTATCGAGATGCCACCGACGATCCGCAGGCGGGATCCGGCTTTGCTTTCACCTTCGCCGTGGAGGCTGGACGCCTGCACCACAAAGCGCGCGTGGGATACGTCCCTCTCAGGGTGGTGGTAGCCTTCCCACATGGAAACTCGGCACCTCGGTTGCCCGAACTGCGGCGCTCCTTTGGACGTCCCGCTGGGTGAGGTGGAGGCGCTGTGCGGGTACTGCCGGTCGAAGCTCCGGTTCATCCCCGAGGAGAACGAGCTCGAGGTGGTCCGCACCCGCGAGGAGATGAAGCGGCGCGAGCGGGTCGAGGTCGAGAAGCAGATCCTGCGCAACGAGCTCGAGCACGAAGAGATGGACCGGTGGCGGGCGACCGCGGCCAAGGTGGCCATCGCGGCGGTGCCGATCATCGGCCGGACGGCGGGCCGGGCGGCGTTCAACTCCGCGGCTCGCGGTGGCGGTGGATGCGGTGGTTGTGGTTGCCTCGGGCTGATCGCAGCGCTGGTGGCGGCGGGCGCGTTGTTCGGGTTGTAGTGGGGGGACGAGGAATGAGCCAGAGACCGCTGCCGTGGTCCGAGACCTGCTTTGTGTGTGGCGACGACAACCCGCGCGGGCTGGACGCAAAGTTCAAGCTCGACGCCGAGGGCCGCGTTCGCCTCGAGACCGTCGTCGATCGCCACTTCGAGGGCTACGGCGGTCATCTCCACGGAGGGGTCGTGACGGCGATGCTCGACGAGACCGCGGGTTGGGCTGCGACGGTCGCGCTCGGCCGGCTGTGTCTGGCCATCGAGCTGACGGTGAAGTTCCGGCGGCCGGTGCCGGGTGGCTCGAAGGTGGTGGTCGTCGGGGAGCCGGTCGGCAAGGAGCGTCGGTTCTTTCGGGCAAAGGCAACGATGACCGATGAGTCGGGCAAGGTTCTGGCGACCGTGGAGGGGCGGTTCATGCCGGTTTCGGAGGAGCTCCACCACGAGGTGGTCACCCAGCTCAAGATGCCGGGCCGCGCGGCCGAGCTCGATGACATCTGACGACCCTTCGCCGTCCTCGTCGAAAACCCGGTGAGAAATACGGACTGGGAATACGAGCGCCGCGTCGCCACATCATCTCTTTAGACAACACATGCGGAGGGAAGATGGGCAATCCAGTAGTGCATTGGGAGCTGTGGTCGGAGGACCCCGACAAAGCGGCCGAGTTTTATGGCAAGGTTTTCGACTGGGAGATGCGGTCCATTCCGGAGATGAGCTACCACCTCGCCGAGACCGGAGGTGAGGGCGGGATCAACGGCGGCATCATGAAGCCCCAGCAAGGGCCGTGGCCGGCGAAGCTGACCTTCTACATCGATGTCGATGACCTCGCTGCCTACCGGCAGAAGATCACCGACGCCGGCGGCAAGATCGTCGTCGAGGAAATGGCGGTGCCGGGGGTCGGGTCGTTTACGCTCTTCGAGGACCCGGATGGCCGGGTGATCGGGCTGTGGAAGCAGTTGGCCCAGGAGTCGAGCGAGTAAACTCAACGTTGTGGGCCACGCGTCTCGGGTGCCGGATCGCGGGCGATCGACAAAACTGTAGGCGGGTCGTTTGCGGCCCGCCCATGGGGGTTGATGCGTTCAAGGAACACCTCGTTTCCCGGAACGCCGACGCGGCGGGCCCTGAAGGACCCGCCTACGTTTCGCTTAACAGGCACTTGATATTTTTTTGAATGAGACTCACACTTGAAGAGCGGAACGATCCGCAGAGCGGGTTTACCGGCTGGGTTGTGGAGGGCCGATTCGATGGAACGGAAAGAACTTCTCGAGCGGATTTCTATCGATCCGAATGTCTGTTTCGGCAAACCGTGTATTCGGGGCACGCGGATCTGGGTCTCTTTGATCATCGATAATCTCGCTGCCGGCGGTACCGAGGAGGAGTTGTTGGAGGCGTATCCGCACCTCGGACACGAGGACATTCTCGCCGCCCTGACCTATGCAGCCGAGATGACACGCGAACGGCACGTTGACCTTGCGGTGTGATCGTGAAGCTGAAGCTCGATGAAAACCTGGCTGAACGGCACCGCATCCGCCTCAAAAGCGCAAACCACGATACGGATACTCTCTGGATAGTCGAGCCCAACCGGCTTCGGATTCACCTTGACGAAGAGGAGTGACTCATGCCGACAGTAGTCATCACCGGCGCCAACCGCGGGATCGGCCTCGAGCTGGCGCGTCAGTTCAAGCAACGCGGCGACGACGTGGTGGCGGCGTGCAGGGAATCATCCAAAGAGCTGACAAAGCTCGATGTCGAGGTGATCGAGGGCGTCGATGTTACCGAGGACGGCTCGGTGGGCGAGCTCGCGAAGGCGCTTGGCGACCGGACGGTGGACGTCCTGGTCAACTGCGCCGGCATCCTCAGCGACGAGTCCCTGTCGGACCTCGATTTCGACCGCATGCGGCGTCAGTTCGAGGTCAACAGCCTCGGCCCGCTGCGGGTGACCGCGGCCCTGCGCGGCAACTTGGGTAAGGGTTCGAAGGTCGCGATCATCACCAGCCGGATGGGCTCGATCGCGGACAACACCTCGGGCGGGCGGTACGGCTATCGGATGTCCAAGACCGCGGTCAACATGGCGGGGCGTTCGCTGGCTCAGGATCTCCGGGAGGCGGGTGTGGCCGTGGTGATTCTCCACCCGGGCTTCGTCCGCACCGAAATGACCGGCGGTCAGGGTCTGATCGATCCGCCCGAATCGGCGGCCGGCCTCATCGCCCGGATCGATGAGCTCAGCATTGAGACCTCGGGCTCGTTCCGCCACACCAACGGCGAGGAGCTGCCCTGGTAGGTGAGCCTCTTGCAAAACCCTTCGATTGACCCTTGATCTTTCCGAAACACCGAAGATGCGAGAACGACTCTGAAGGTGGGCTGAAGCCCACCCTACAAGCCCGCGCAATGTTTGGGTCCGACGTAGGGTGGGCCTTGGCCCACCTTCAGTTTTGCCGCTGGTGAGCTCAGGATGACAACCATGGGAGTTTTGCAAGAGGCTCAGGCGATAATTCACTTCGGGGTAAGATAGAGGTGATGCCAGCCCCCTCGCTCGTTTTCTCGATCCGAAGCTATGCCTACCTCCAGGAAAACCTGTGCAGCTACGACAACTGCGAGGCCGGTGAGGTCGAGATCCGGCAGTTCCCCGATGGCGAACGTTACCTCAGGATTCTCACCGAGTGTGTCGACCGTGACGTTGTGATTCTCGGTGGAACGGTTACCGACTCCGACACCCTGACCCTCTACGATCTCGCCTGCGCAACGGTGGGGCTGGGCGCGCGGACGATGACGCTGATCATCCCCTTCTTCGGTTACCAGACCATGGAGCGACACGTGAAGCATGGCGAGGTCGTCGTGGCGAAGACCCGCGCGCGCCTGTTCTCCGCCATTCCGCCTGCAGGCTGGGGTAACCGAGTGGTGTTGTTGGACCTTCATAGCGAAGGAATCACCCATTACTTCTCAGGAGAGGTCCGTCCGATCCACCTCCACGCGAAGAGACTGGTGCTCGACGAGATCCGACGGGTGGGCGGGGACGATTTCGTCCTTGGCGCAACAGACGCCGGGCGTGCGAAGTGGGTTGAATCGCTCGCCAACGACCTCGGGGTGGAGGGTGCGTTCATCTTCAAGCAACGGTTGGACGACGGGACGACCCGTGTGGCCGCTCTGAATGCAGAGGTTCGCGGGCGGAAAGTTGTCATTTACGACGACATGATCCGCACTGGTGGATCGCTGATAGGCGCCGCAAAAGCCTACTTCGACGTGGGCGCAAGCTCGACCGCGGCGGTCGCCACGCACGGTGTGCTTCCCGGAGACGCACTTCGTCGCCTCGAAGAGAGCGGGCTCTTCACCCACATCGTGTGCACCGACAGCCATCCGCGGGCCGTCGAGCTTATCGGCGAATCCCAGCTCGATGTCGTGTCGATCGCAGGGCTGCTTGCAGATTTCCTCGCTCGAGGCCCAGCCACCCAGCCCCCTGATTGATCGTCAGGAAACCCATTTCAATCTCTGTGAGAAAGCCGTCTCGACCGGGCCGGAGGGTCGTGGGCGAGATACGCCCCAACCCCTACTCCACAATGAGACATCCCCCGTGGGGGCGGCATACATGCTGCCCGCCTCAAGCCTTCTCGTACCACGTCCCCCTACCTCGGCCACGTCGCGTCAGGCGGCCGCCATCGACGAGCCGTTTGAGATGATCCTTGATCGTGTTGCGGTTGGCGCCGGTCAAATCCGCGGCCTCTCGCACCGTCACCCTCCCATGATCGAGGACGATGCTCAATAGCTTTTCGGAGAGAGGCGCCAGCGGCGCCATGAGCCTTTCCCTTTCGATCTTCCGCCCGAGGACCTCTTTTTGTTGCACGAGGCACCGGATGAAGAAGGTGAGCCAGTCGATCAACTTGGATTCGTCTCCGTCCAGCGTCGCCTGGGCGCGTCGCAGTGCCGCGTAGTACTGGTCCTTGCTGTCTTCGACGATTCGCTCGAGGGAGCTATAGGGCACGTAGCTGTAGCCGGCTCTCAGGAGAAGGAGCGTGGTCAATGCCCGTGACAGGCGGCCGTTGCCGTCCTGGTACGGGTGGATCGCCAAAAAGCGGACAACGAAGTGACCGACGATCAGGAGCGGGTGATGACGGCCCTCAGCGAGGGCCCGGTTGGTCGTGGCCACCAGATCTCCCATGAGCCGCGGCGTGTCGAACGGCGTTGCCGTTTCGAAGATCACACCCAGGCTTCGGCCGGTTTCATCGAACGCCTCGACGTGGTTTGGCAGCTTTTTGTAGTGCCCTCGATGCCGCTCGTCTTTGTGAGAGTGTTTGAGCAGAATGCCGTGAAGCTGATGGATGTGGTTCTCGGTCAGCGGGATGTCGGCGAACGAGGCGAAGATCAGCTCCATCAGCTCGGCGTAGCCGGCAACTTCCTGTTCGTCCCGGGTTCGAAATGACTGAATCCGGACGCCGGAGAGGAGTTGCTCGATCTCGTCGTTCGTCAGTTTGACGCCTTCGATTCGCGTCGACGAGCCGATGGATTCGATGGTCGCTATCCTCCGCAACGCCCAAAGGCGCTCCGGGACCAGGTTGCCGAGCGTTTCCCATCGTCCTTTGAACTCGTCGATCTCGCCGATCGCCTTGACGAGCTCCGGTGTGATTCGGGTGTTGTCCAGAGAGTCCATGACGCCTCCACGATATCATCCATAAATATCCATATTCTGACCGGAGATGTCAAATTTTTGGATGAAATTGGATGAAATTCTGGATGGGAGGCTCTCGTAAAGGGCGACAAGGGGCGTCATTCGGACAGATCAGATGGCAGCACCCCGAAGGAGGACGGGGCAGGGGCCGCCCGCCGGGCTTGTCACGGCGTAGCGCACAGCGCGAAGCCGGATGGGTGGGCGGAAAATCCGAAATTCGAAATCCGGCTTCGCTT
>JAIVTZ010000161.1:0-7168 GCA_049188105.1 Deltaproteobacteria bacterium
CGGCCGGAGGAGCGTTTCTTGCCCTCGGTGAGCTTCTTGTGCGGCTTCTTCGCCGTCAGCTCCTCGAAGTCGAGGCCGGTGACGAAGCGCCGTCCCGGAGACGTCGGTTTGTACGATCGGATGGCCATGACAGACTCCTCAGATCCCTTCGAAGAACTCGAGCGTCTTCGAACCCTCGGCCAGCTTGACGTAAGCTTTGCGGGTGGCCGGACGATGGCTGACCGTGCGCCCGAAGCGCAGGGTCGGCTTGCCCTTTTGGTTGACGATATGGACCCCGGTCACCCGGACGTCGAAGAGCTCTTCGACTGCCTTTCCAACCATGATCTTGTTGGCCCGACGATCGACCTCGAAGCAGACCGTGTTCTCACGCTCCTGCATGAGGGTCGTCTTCTCGGTGATCAGCGGCCGCAGAATGATCTCGCGGGCCTTCATGACAGCACCTCCGCGAGCGACCGCACGGCCGGCTCCGAAGCCACGATCCAGCGGTGGTTGAGGACCTCGTAGGCGTTGAGCGAGCCGGCATCGATCATCTTCACGTCGGGACGGTTGCGGCTCGCCAGGTGGAGGTTGAGGTTCTCGAGACCTTCAACCAGGAGCACCTTCTCACCCCTGACTCCAAGACTGTCCAGCCGCTTCAGAAAATCCTTGGTCTTGGGCGCCTCGAGCTCGAGCGAGCCCAAGACAATCAGCCGCCCCTCGGCCAACCGTTGCGAGAGTACGCCCATGAGCGCCGCTTTGCGGGCCTTCTTGTTCACCTTCTGCACGTAGGAACGCGGCCGCGGCCCGTGGGCAACGCCGCCGGAGCGCCACAGAGGCGACTGCCGCGAACCGGCACGGGCGCGGCCCGTGTGCTTCTGCTTCCACGGTTTTGCCCGCGTGCCCTTGACCTCGGAACGATTTTTGGCCTTGTGGGTGCCGCGGCGGCGGCTCGCGAGATAGGCCGTCACGACCTCCCACACGAGATGTTGGTTGACCTCGCGGGCAAAGACCTCGTCCGGGAGATCGATCGAGCCCACCACCTCGTTGTCCCAGTTTTTGACTTCGACCTTCATGACACCACCCATCCCCTCATCGGGCCTTGACGATCCGGATGTAACTGTTGCGAGCACCCGGGACGCCGCCCTTGAGGAAGAGCAGATTTCGCTCAACATCGACCTTGACCACCTGGGCGTTTTTGATCGTGACCCGTTTGTCGCCCATGTGACCCGGCATTTTCTGACCCGGGAAAACCCGAGAGGGGGTTGCCGAGCGGCCGATGGACCCGGGCGCCCGGTGGTGCATCGACCCGTGGGTGGCGCGACCACCGCCGAAGTGATAGCGCTTGATGACACCCTGGAAGCCGCGACCCTTGGATTTTCCTACGATCTGCACTTTTTCGTCGGCCGAGAAGATATCCGCGAGCACCGAGTCTCCGGGCTTCGACTCGTCATCCGAGTCAACCGGAACCTCCGCCACGAACCGGGTCGGCGGAATGCCGGCCTTCTGAAAGTGACCCGTGATTGGCTTTGGAGCGTTGCGCCTCGGGCTCGCTTCCACGAGACCGATCTGCACCGCCTCGTAGCCGTCGGAGGCCTCGGACTTGCGCTGCACGACGACGCACGGCCCGGCTTCAACAACCGTGACGGGCACCGCCCGTCCCTCGTCGTCGAAGATCTGGGTCATGCCGACCTTTTTGCCGAGTATGCCGCGTACCATCAGATCACCTCGCGCCGTAAGCTTTGATTTCAACATCGACGCCCGCGGGCAGCTCGAGTTTCATCAAGGCATCGATGGTCTGTTGGGTCGGCTCGAGAATGTCGAGCAACCGCTTGTGGGTGCGGATCTCAAACTGCTCGCGCGACTTCTTGTCGACATGCGGGGACCGCAGCACGGTGAACCGTTGGATGTGGGTGGGCAACGGAATGGGGCCCGCGATGTGCGCCCCCGTGCGCTGTGCCGTGTCCACGATCTCGGTCGCCGACTGGTCGAGCAGGCGGTAGTCGTAGGCCTTGAGCCGAATACGGATCTTGTCGCTCGCCATCTTTTACTCCAGGATGTCCGTGATGGAGCCGGCGCCGACGGTCCGGCCGCCCTCGCGAATCGCGAAGCGCAGGCCCTTCTCCATCGCGATGTCGGTGATCAGCTCCACCTCAAGGTTCGTGTTGTCGCCGGGAATCACCATCTCCACACCCTCGTCCAGGTTCACCGCCCCAGTCACGTCCGTCGTGCGGAAGAAAAACTGCGGTCGATATCCACGGAAGAACGGCGTGTGACGGCCACCCTCCTCCTTCTTCAACACATACACCTCGGCGCGAAACTTCTTGTGCGGCGTGATCGATCCAGGCTTCGCAACCACCTGCCCGCGCTCCACGTCCGTCCGCTCCGTCCCCCGCAGCAACAATCCAACGTTGTCGCCCGCCTCGCCGCTGTCCAAGAGCTTGCGGAACATCTCCACGCCCGTTACCACCTTCTTCATCGTCGGCCGAATCCCGACGACCTCCATCTCCTCGCCAACCTTCACCTTGCCGCGATCGATCCGACCCGTCACCACCGTGCCGCGTCCGGATATCGTGAACACGTCCTCGATCGGCATCAGGAAATCCTTGTCGATGTCCCGCACCGGCTCCGGTATGTAGGAGTCCATCGCCTCCAACAGCTCCCAGATCGACTTGCACTCCTCAGAGTCAGCATCCTCCGACTCGCCGGCCTTCAACGCCGACCCCCGGATCACCGGGATGTCGTCCCCAGGAAAGTCGTACTCACTCAACAGCTCCCGAACCTCCATCTCAACGAGATCCAAAAGCTCCTCGTCGTCCACCTGGTCTACCTTGTTCATGTAAACGATGATGAACGGCACTCCCACCTGGCGCGCCAGCAAGATGTGCTCCCGCGTCTGCGGCATCGGACCATCAGCCGCCGACACCACCAACACCGCTCCGTCCATCTGCGCCGCCCCCGTGATCATGTTCTTCACGTAGTCAGCGTGCCCCGGACAGTCAACGTGCGCGTAGTGACGGTTCTCCGAGGAGTACTCCACGTGCGCCGTGTTGATCGTGATCCCCCGCGCCTTCTCCTCCGGCGCCTTGTCGATCGCATCAAACGGCGTGAAGTCCGCAAGCCCCTTCGCTGCCAATGTCTTTGTGATCGCCGCCGTCAACGTCGTCTTCCCATGGTCCACGTGACCAATGGTCCCGATGTTTACGTGCGGCTTCGTCCGCTCGAACTTCTCCTTGGCCATGTCCTTGCCTCCTTACGCCGTCATTCCTGTGGCGCGTGCAACGATTTCATCAGCCTTCCGCTGAGGCACCTCGTCGTAATGGTCGAACTGCATGCTGTACGTGGCCCGCCCCTGAGTTTGTGACCGCAGGTCGGTAGCGTACCCGAACATTTCGGAAAGCGGAACGTGCAATGTCGCGACCTGGAACCCGGCGCGTGAGTCCATGCCGAGCACCCGACCGCGACGGCGGTTGAGATCACCGATGACGTCGCCGAGATACTCCTCGGGGGTCACCGCCTCGACCTCCATCACCGGCTCCATGATCACCGGGCGGGCGTCCTTCGCCGCATCTTGAAGAGCCAGGGATCCCGCGACCTTGAAGGCCAGCTCCGAGGAGTCGACCTCGTGGAAGGATCCGTCGTAGAGGGTGGCGCCAACGCCCGTCAACGGGTAGCCGGCGAGCATTCCGCGATCCATCGCCTCGCGGATGCCGAGCTCCACGGGGCGAATAAACTCGCGCGGGATGGCGCCCCTCTTGATCTCGTTTTCAAACAGGAAGTTGGTTCCGTCGGTCAGCGGCCGGATCCGAATCTTGGCGTGCCCGTACTGGCCGCGGCCGCCGGTCTGACGGACGAAGAGCCCCTCACCCTCAGCCTTCTCGGTGATCGCCTCGCGATAGGCCACCCTCGGGCGACCGACCGTGGCGCTGATCTTGAACTCGCGGGTCAGGCGATCGACGATGATCTCCAGGTGGAGCTCACCCATCCCCGAGATGATGGTCTGGCCCGTTTCCTCGTCGGTGGTGACTCGGAAAGTGGGGTCCTCGTGGGTCAGCTTGTCGAGGGCGGCGCCGAGGTGGTCCTGATCGGCCTTCGTCTTCGGTTCGATGGCGACCGAGATCACCGGCTCAGGAAACTGGATGGCCTCGAGCACGATGGGATGCTTGCGGTCGCAGATGGTGTCACCGGTGGCCGCGTTGCGGAGACCGACCACCGCGCAGATGTCACCGGCGAACACTTCGGAGATCTCCTCACGCTTGTTGGCGTGCATCTTGAGCAGGCGGCCGATGCGCTCGGACTTGCCGGTAGCGGCGTTGATCACCGAGGAACCGGTACGGATGTTTCCCGAGTACATGCGGATGAACGACAGCTGCCCGACAAAGGGATCCGTCATGATCTTGAAGACCAGCGCCGCAAACGGCTCGTCGTCGGCGGCGCGCCGGATGGCGGTCCCCTTGCCGTCGGGAGTGAAACCCTCGACGGGGGGGATGTCGAGCGGTGACGGCAGGTAGTCCACTATCGCGTCGAGCAGCGGCTGCACGCCCTTGTTCTTGAACGCCGCGCCGCACAGCACCGGCACCAACGTGCCGCTGATCGTCCCCGCACGCATTCCTGCAATGATCTGGCTCTCGTCGAGCGAGCCCTCACTCAAGTATCGATCGAGGAGCTCTTCGGAGGTCTCGGCGACGGCCTCGAAGAGGCGCTCACGATACTCTTCGACCTCGGCACGGTAATCCTCGGGAATCTCCTCCTCGTGATACTCGGCGCCGAGAGACTCGTCGTGATAGCGGTACGCCTTGAGACGCACGAGGTCGATGATCCCGGCAAACTCGTCCTCGCTGCCGAGGGGGATCTGAACCGGCACCGGGTTGGCGTGGAGCTTCTCTCTGATCTGTTCGGTCACGCCGGCAAAATTGGCGCCCACCCGATCCATCTTGTTGATGAATGCGACCCGCGGAACGCGGTAGCGGTCGGCCTGCCGCCACACCGTCTCCGACTGCGGTTCGACCCCGCCGACCGCGCAAAATACAGCCACCGCACCGTCGAGCACACGCAGACTGCGCTCCACCTCGGCGGTGAAGTCGACATGGCCCGGGGTGTCGATGATGTTGACGCGGTAGTCGCGCCAGAAGCAGGTTGTCGCGGCAGACGTGATGGTGATGCCCCGCTCCTGCTCCTGGGGCATCCAATCCATGGTCGCGGTCCCGTCGTGGACCTCGCCGATCTTGTAGTTGATGCCCGTGTAATAGAGCACACGCTCAGTAGTCGTCGTCTTACCGGCATCGATGTGGGCCATGATGCCGATATTCCGGACCTGAGCAAGTGGGATGACGCGGGGCATGTTTTCAAAGATCTCCAGCGAGCTACTGACGTTTCAGTTCTTCTTTCTCTCCGGTCTCAGTTACCAACGGTAATGGGCGAAGGCCTTGTTTGCCTCCGCCATGCGATGGGTGTCATCGCGCTTCTTGATGGCGCCGCCGCGATTCGCCGCGGCGTCGAGAAACTCGCCGGCGAGCTTCTGCATCATGGTCTTTTCGTGACGAGATTTGGCGAATCCGATCAGCCAGCGGATCGCCAACGCCTGCTGGCGGTCCGACCGCACCTCGATCGGAATCTGGTAGGTGGAGCCGCCCACCCGCCGCGACTTCACCTCGACCTGCGGCTTCGTGTTGTCGACGGCCCTCTTGAAGACCTTGACCGGATCGTCGCCGGTCCGCTCTTCAATCAACCCGAGCGCACCGTAGAAGATCCGCTCTGCAACGGTCTTCTTGCCCGCCTTGGTCACGTTGTTGATGAACTTGGTCACCAGACGCGAGTTGTACACCGGGTCGGGCAGGATCTCGCGTTTTACGATGGTTGTTCGCCGAGACATTCCCTTGCTCCTATCTAAGGTGGGCGGTTCTGCCGTGAGAATCACTCATCTTAGGTCCTAATTCTTCGGCCGCTTCGTGCCGTACTTGGAACGCCGTTGACGCCGGCCTTCGACGCCCTGGCTGTCCATCGTGCCGCGAATGATGTGATAGCGGACACCCGGAAGATCCTTCACCCGGCCGCCGCGAATCATCACCTGTGAGTGCTCCTGGAGATTATGCCCCTCGCCCGGAATGTATGCCGTGACCTCGATCCCGTTGGTCAGACGCACACGAGCCACCTTGCGGAGGGCCGAGTTCGGCTTCTTCGGAGTGGTTGTGAAGACCCGGGTGCACACCCCCCGCCGCTGCGGACAGCCCTGCAGCGCCGGACTCTTGGTCTTCTCGGTCGATATCTTGCGGCCCTGGCGGACCAACTGCGAGACTGTGGGCATAGTCGCTCCCTGCTTAGGGTTCATAAAACCAAGTGGTGACACCACTTGGATGCTTCCTGAGTTGTTGGGCTCCGGCCAAGAGCCAGAGCCGCGGAAGAATACTGGAGAATGCCGGGCGTGTCAAGCCACAAAGGGGCTTTTCGGGGGAGCCGGGGCGTCCCGAATTCGGAATTCGGAATTCGGAATTCGGAATGCCGCCCACACACCCTACGCCGGAATTCTCAATTTTGAATTCTCAATTCTCAATTTCCGCCCACCTGCCCCCCGGGAAGAGTTTTGAGTTTTCAGTTTTCAGTTTTGAGTTTCGGCGTTCTCCCGGCACGAGGAACCTGGCTGTGCTCGTCACGCACAGTGCTTCCAGCACCGTCGACAAACCACAATCAGCCTCGAAGGCCATCTATCACTCCTACCTCTCGGAAAGTCGCGGTGGGCGAAGCCCAACGTGGCTTTCCGAGGGCGGGTGGGCGGCGGGTGGGCGGGGATGCCAGCTCTACGCTCACAGGAACTCGCGGGTGGCGACTCGGCCGGCCTCGACGAACTCGTCGAAGCGGTACCACTCGGCCCACCTCGCGTTGCCGACCCGCGGCCGGATCACATGGGTCGCGGACCTGAGCTGACGCCGGCGCAACAGGCGAGCGGTCATCATCTGAGTTCGCCACATGGTATCGAGCACGAGATCGTCCTCCGCGATCGGCGGCACGTCCATCGATGTATCGACTGCAACCACCGGCCACCCCTCGTCCCTCGCCGCAACCGCAGGAATCTCCGCGACAACGCCGCCGTCCACCAACCACCGCCCATCCACCTCGACCGCCGGGACCATCCCCGGAATCGCGCTCGTGGCATCGAGGGCTGTGCGAAGGGAGCCCCGCCGAAGCCGTACCTCTT